>NZ_JBAKAZ010000526.1:0-204 GCF_038155185.1 Psychromonas aquatilis | reverse complement strand
AAGAAGTCGCATAAAAATTAGCTAATGAGTGCCAACTGTCTTGAAAAACACCGAAAGGAAAATCTAGGTCCGGTTTTATCTTTTCACCATATTTATTCTTAATGGTTCTTAGTGCCTTAGTGGTAAATCTTTTAACTAAAAACAAAACCAACCACTAAGCGCTGCGCTTCCACAGAGAACACAAAGGAAAACCTAGGTTCGGTT
>NZ_JBAKAZ010000525.1:0-204 GCF_038155185.1 Psychromonas aquatilis | reverse complement strand
TTTAACTTTTAACTTTTAACTTTTAACTTTTAACTTTTAACTTTTAACTTTTAACGAAAATCGTAAGAAAAAGATAAAGTATATTCAATAGATTTATTGTATAAAAAAGTAAATTATTAAGACTTATTACACCTTAAATTCTGTATCATTTTATTCTGGTCTAATTGAACCGGACACTTTAATTCTGGATAATAATATCCACTA
>NZ_JBAKAZ010000524.1:0-206 GCF_038155185.1 Psychromonas aquatilis | reverse complement strand
ATTAAAATCAAGTGAAGCTCTATTATTAGCACGTGAAAATATCAGTGCAGCCATCGGCGATGGGTTTGTAGCGGCGTTAAATTTAGCGCCTTCAACACCATGCTGGTTAGAAGCGATTGGTGGTAGCCCATTAAAATTAGGTCTTGATTTACTTGGTTGTGTTGACTTGTTAATGGAAGTGGATATGGATGAAGCCATTAGTAAAG
>NZ_JBAKAZ010000523.1:0-206 GCF_038155185.1 Psychromonas aquatilis | reverse complement strand
TGCTTCAGTAGCTTGCAAGTTAATAGCAACTTGATCATCAATTGATACAGCAACATTTTCCCAAGTTGGTAGAGTAGCTTCAATGCCATTTAATACAGCGACTTAACGAGCAAGACCTGCAATACCTAAACAATCTGCACGGTTTGCATTTATATCAACATCGATGATCACGTCATCAAGGTTTAAATATTCTCGAACACATTGAC
>NZ_JBAKAZ010000522.1:0-206 GCF_038155185.1 Psychromonas aquatilis | reverse complement strand
CAATGCAGACTTCATTAGAGAACAACGTGGTGGACTGACTATTTGTGATGCAACTTCTCCCGTTATTGAGATCTCGATGCCTTCGGAAAAATTAGATGTAACCACTTTTAGCTGGCAAAAAGTATTAGGAGGCGAAGCTGGTCACGGCGTAATTATTTTAAGCCCACCAGCCGTTCAACGTTTAGAAAGTTACACTCCAAGCTGGC
>NZ_JBAKAZ010000521.1:0-206 GCF_038155185.1 Psychromonas aquatilis | reverse complement strand
CCAAAGGTTAATAATTGCTGGGTTAAATTATTGACCATGTTTCAGCGGATGCCAAAAGCGATACCTATATTCCCCCCCGCTGGACCTAAAATGGCCGTATTAATACCAATAAACTCACCTTTTAGATTAAGTAATGAACCACCGGAATTACCGCTATAGATAGCCGAATCGGTTTGTATATAGTTTTCTAAATTTTGTAAATTTAA
>NZ_JBAKAZ010000520.1:0-206 GCF_038155185.1 Psychromonas aquatilis | reverse complement strand
GGTAGCGGGTAAGTGTTTTTACCCACAGAAACTTGACGCTCTGCCATAGCTTCTAATAAAGCTGACTGTACTTTAGCAGGAGCACGATTGATTTCATCGGCTAGGATCAAATAATGGAAGATAGGGCCTTTTTCAAAGGTAAATTGTCCTGTATCTTGTCGAAAAATATCTTTACCTGTTACATCAGAAGGCAATAAGTCTGGTGT
>NZ_JBAKAZ010000519.1:0-206 GCF_038155185.1 Psychromonas aquatilis | reverse complement strand
CTAAACATAAAATTACCTTGGCAGTAAATCGAGATGATTTATTAGATACTGATATATCAGGTAATATATGGCGAAAATTGAAATATAACTTGTTATATGCACAAAAATATAACATCCATAAATTGCGCAGTTTTGGTGGTGCATTTTCAAATCATATTCATGCCTTTGCAGCAGCTAGCCACCGTTTTAATTTTGATGCCACTGGT
>NZ_JBAKAZ010000518.1:0-206 GCF_038155185.1 Psychromonas aquatilis | reverse complement strand
GTGGTGATTTACCAATTAAGTTATCCATACCTCCCGGTGGCATCGCACCGTATAAAAGAGAAGTAGGGCCTTTTAATACTTCCACTTGCTGTAATGCAATTGGATCTATCTGTGGTTGTATATTCCATCCTGATAACGATTGAAGTTATACGCCGTTATAATTACTTTGACTGACATTAAATCCACGAATGTTAAATACATCTAAG
>NZ_JBAKAZ010000517.1:0-206 GCF_038155185.1 Psychromonas aquatilis | reverse complement strand
AGGCTTATCTTTAGGCTGCATGAAGTCTATTTTACCTTGCCATGCTAGCTGACCAGATAATTGTATAGGCTGTAATTATTTGTATTGTTGACTCAATTTAGTCATATTCCAACGACCATCTAAGTTGGCTTCAAGTTGGTATTTATCATTCAAATATTGACTAGAAAATCAAACGTTAATCGGCTGTTTAAATAGAGTACCGGTTA
>NZ_JBAKAZ010000516.1:0-206 GCF_038155185.1 Psychromonas aquatilis | reverse complement strand
GGTCAGACAATACTTGTTTTTCTAGTTCCTTTTCTGAACTAACTTGTAAACTTAAGCTATCTAACTCTTGAATTATTTTATGTAAGGTTCGATTTATCTCTGACAATTTAGTCGTACTTTGCTCATGTTGACCACTGCTAACTGTTTTCCTTTCGCGTTGGATTTTATAATTACTACTGCGTCCTATTAACATGCCACCTTCTTAA
>NZ_JBAKAZ010000515.1:0-206 GCF_038155185.1 Psychromonas aquatilis | reverse complement strand
TGTACTTGTTCTTCTACTGGCAGCTATACCTGCAGCTTCAGATTCTAAATTAGCGCGAAATTCATAACAGAGTTGAATATCTGAAATGCTTGAGAGAGGTGAGAATTTTAAAACGTTGCTGGCAGGTTTTTTTATAACGTAACTTCCAGATCCTCGGCGAGACATTATCAAGTCATCTTCTCGAAGGCGAGCCAAGGCTTCTCTGA
>NZ_JBAKAZ010000514.1:0-206 GCF_038155185.1 Psychromonas aquatilis | reverse complement strand
AAGGAACAGTCGGTACTTGACCTTCGCTACTAGTTGCTTCAATGGTATTAGCTCCAGTATAACGGCCAAAACCATTTACTGTAGTTACTTTACGCATTTTAGCCATGCCTTTAAGGCCACGAGTTAGTTGTGATACTACTTTTTCTTTCCAGATACGGATTATATCGATATCTGTTGATGGCTCACCAAATAATACACCGTGCTCA
>NZ_JBAKAZ010000513.1:0-206 GCF_038155185.1 Psychromonas aquatilis | reverse complement strand
CATCCTTGTCAGGTGATGGCAGACTTTTTAACTATTTCTCAAAATTTTGATGATTTAACTTAAGTTAAATTTGCGTATATTGGAGATGGTAATAATGTTACTCATTCTTTGTTCATTGCTGCTGCGATTTTAGGTCCAGCGGTAACTGCTGTTTGTCCTTTAGGTCAAAGCCCAGATGCTCAAATTTTGAAAAAAGCAGAAGAAAT
>NZ_JBAKAZ010000512.1:0-206 GCF_038155185.1 Psychromonas aquatilis | reverse complement strand
GAGTAATCCATTTAAACAAAAGGTTATCGAAATCGCCCACGGACAGGTTTTTTAACTTGTCCTGCCATCGACACTACGGATTGTGCAGTATGAGCATGGCATATGGCTACCGCTAAACCATCGGCAGCATCAGCTTGTGGCTTTCCAGACATCATTAGCATTTGCATAACCATTGATTGAACCTGATCTTTTGTAGCAGCACAGAT
>NZ_JBAKAZ010000511.1:0-206 GCF_038155185.1 Psychromonas aquatilis | reverse complement strand
AGATGTACCTCGCTCTTTATTTGAGGGGGTGGATGAAATTGAAGTTGGTATGTCATTCAAAGCAGAAACAGAACAAGGTCCTCGTACAGTAGAAGTCACGGGTGTTACTGAAGAAAATGTAAGCATTGACGCTAACCACCCATTAGCAGCTATGTCCCTACAATATTTTGGTGAACTGGTATCTGTTCGTACAGCAACAGCTGAAG
>NZ_JBAKAZ010000510.1:0-206 GCF_038155185.1 Psychromonas aquatilis | reverse complement strand
AAAAAGTTAAACTGAGTGTTAATAATTGAGCAATAACAATCCAAATAACCCTTACTATGGCCCTTGATTTTATAGGGCTAATCAATAACAAGGCTTTAAAATACAATTCCAACAAACTTTATTAACATTTTATGACAATGCGGTGTATTCTACTGGTTTTAAGTTTGTTTATTTACGATAAGTTTTATTTTCCAAAGAAAATAGGA
>NZ_JBAKAZ010000509.1:0-206 GCF_038155185.1 Psychromonas aquatilis | reverse complement strand
CACTAGATTTTTGTCTGCTTAGTTCAACCTTAGCCAGATCTTTTAAGCGTACTTTAGAGCCATGTTCGTTGACTTTAAGTAAGATGTCTTCGAACTCATCAACTGTGGTTAATAATCTTTGTGCGGTGATAGTGGCATTGATCATTTGTGTATCCGTAGACGGTGTGCGACCAATTTGTCCTACGGTTACTTGGCTATTTTGTACT
>NZ_JBAKAZ010000508.1:0-206 GCF_038155185.1 Psychromonas aquatilis | reverse complement strand
GTAAGTCTTCAGCGTCACGGCCAATACCTTCAGCAGTGATTTCCATTGCTTGGAATGTACCTTCTGGATCGATTAGGAATGTAGCAAGGTCTGCAAGGCCTTGACCTTCACGCAAAACATTGAAGTTATTTGTGATGTTACCTGATTGATCACCAACCTTGTAGTAGTTGATTTTACCAATTGTGTCAGATCTATATTGCCATGCT
>NZ_JBAKAZ010000507.1:0-206 GCF_038155185.1 Psychromonas aquatilis | reverse complement strand
GATTATAACTAACTTCATAATCATCAATATAAGATAAAGATACAGGTGCGCCATTTTGAAAATCAGAGTCAAACTCTACAATAATTTTTTCAACAATACTACTCGAATGAAGTGCTGATACTTTAAGGTTCGATTCTTTATTGGTCGCTAGTGCTGAGGCCGTTAGATTGCTACTGCCTATAATAAGGTTGTAATATTCCGATTTT
>NZ_JBAKAZ010000506.1:0-206 GCF_038155185.1 Psychromonas aquatilis | reverse complement strand
CTTGTTTAGATAATGCCGTTGTAGAAAGATTTTTTGGTAGCCTAAAAAGCGAATGGTTACTCAATGTTGTTCATTTAACTCGTGAATCAATGAAGGTAGATGCGGAAGGATATATTCGTTATTACAACCATGAACGGCTTCATACAACACTCAATGATTTAACACCGATTAACTATGAAAATTTACAAAGTCAGGTGTCCAGTTAT
>NZ_JBAKAZ010000505.1:0-207 GCF_038155185.1 Psychromonas aquatilis | reverse complement strand
TCATTTAGGGAATTAATGATTTTATCCCCTCTTAATAAACCACTCTTTGCCCAAGAAAAATCCATCAAGGCAATAACATCTAACTTACTTAACCCACATATCCATTGTTCAAAATCGTCAAGTTTACCTGCAGAATAAACGCAACCAATCAACGCACCAATTGAGCAAGCAGAAATAGACTGTATATTGTAATCATGCTCTAGTAGC
>NZ_JBAKAZ010000504.1:0-207 GCF_038155185.1 Psychromonas aquatilis | reverse complement strand
GGTATTAAAACTAATGAGATATTAAATGCCTTATCTTTTAGCGTACACATTAAAAACTTAATAAATGAGAAGTACATGACCAATCCACCCTGCCGCAAATGCCGCTCTGAGTTTGTCTACCCAGATCAAGATGTATTGATGTGTCCTGAATGTGGATAGGAATGGAGCCCATCAGAGACGCTTGCAGAAGAAGCTCTGTTACAGATT
>NZ_JBAKAZ010000503.1:0-207 GCF_038155185.1 Psychromonas aquatilis | reverse complement strand
AGCAACAACAAAACCACCTTGCTGTAACGTTTTATCTCCTGTCTCTTTACGGAAAATATCTAAAGAGATGTCAATATTGACACCAGCACCGTCACCAATTCCCTTCGCACTCATTCCTCCTCTGTGAGGAATCATACATTATGCTTGGTGTGCATGATCTAATAACTGATGCGTTTGCAAACTGTGTTTGTTAGTAATAAACCCAAC
>NZ_JBAKAZ010000502.1:0-207 GCF_038155185.1 Psychromonas aquatilis | reverse complement strand
TTAGCGCTGTTCGTTATTCATCTTCTTCATCTAAAGTGTTTTGACTGACAAAGCCTTCTTGTTTCAGCGCAAGTAGATCACTGGTTAATTTATCGATTACTTGCTCTGCGGTATGACCCAATAAAGCAACGCCTAAACCAGACCGACCCCCGGTCCCCATAATAACAAGTGCAGCATTAATTTCTTCAGCGACCGCACTAAAAATAT
>NZ_JBAKAZ010000501.1:0-207 GCF_038155185.1 Psychromonas aquatilis | reverse complement strand
ATTACATTCAACCCGCTATTTTTTACTAGTAAAAGAAAGTTATTACCTTAATGTATAAATCGCTGAAACATAAATAAGTACTATTATGGGCTCGACGCCTACATATATACGTTTCTATGGGATTGTTGTTAGTTGTCTTATTTTTTGCTATTACCGGGATAACCTTAAGCGGCCCACTCCTTTATATCAGTGATGATCCACAAATTG
>NZ_JBAKAZ010000500.1:0-207 GCF_038155185.1 Psychromonas aquatilis | reverse complement strand
GTAATCCGGGCCTGTTTTAAATACACGGACAACTTTAACCTGCTCAGTAAAGTAGCGAGCAATGTCCGATGTAATGGTTGTTTTAGCTTGTCCTGATGCGGGTGCCGCTAAAAATAGTGCAGGACAGCTTGCTTTATAAGGCATTTGATTCCTTTAATTGCGCTATTTTAAGACGAAAGTTAAGACGAAAGCGAAAAATATTGAGCA
>NZ_JBAKAZ010000499.1:0-207 GCF_038155185.1 Psychromonas aquatilis | reverse complement strand
AAAATATTCTATTATATGGAGAGCAAGAAGGAGTTGCTGCTATTTGGTACAGTAACGATGCAGCAGAAATACAGAAAGTTCATCAATTGTTTGGCTTAACTAAGCATCAAGAACCAGTTGCATTTATTATTTTAGGTACAAAGAAAACGCATAGGGTTAAGTAGCGTGATCAGGTTGATGAACATTGTTATCAATGGTTAGGTAATC
>NZ_JBAKAZ010000498.1:0-207 GCF_038155185.1 Psychromonas aquatilis | reverse complement strand
CCTGTATACAGTGCTGTAGGGCCAACAGTATTATTAGAGAAACCAGTCAGAGTACGGTATCCACCAACATAATACTTTTCAAAGAAAGGTAAAATCGAGTCATTACCTTCAAATTGACCATAACCATTACCATAACCTAAACTACCAAGTAACAAGGTTGTGAAATCGCCGTCATCGGTAATTCGTTGGTTATTACGAATATAATAG
>NZ_JBAKAZ010000497.1:0-207 GCF_038155185.1 Psychromonas aquatilis | reverse complement strand
TTTGAGTTTTTTGTGGTAGTTCTCTGTGGTTTGATCGTTGTTTTATTACCTATAGCAATAATGCTATAAATGAGATGCTAGATGTAGACCTTGATTTAATTAATGAATTTGGTGCGGTATTAAAAGAGGTCGTTAATGCGATGGCTACTGGCGCAGTGAAAAACTCAAATGCAGATATATCGGTTGCTATTAGTGGGATTGCTGGTC
>NZ_JBAKAZ010000496.1:0-207 GCF_038155185.1 Psychromonas aquatilis | reverse complement strand
GACCGGAAGGTGGTTTCAGTGACGAGGAGATCAATTTGACCGACACACTGAAATTTACTGAAACATTATTAGCTCCTAGAGTATTACGCACAGAAACAGCAGCTTTAACTCCTATTACTGCATTGCAGTGTCGCTTTGGCGACTTAGCTTAACCCATTATCAATAGGAAAAAATATGACCATTAAAATCGGCATCGTGATGGATCCC
>NZ_JBAKAZ010000495.1:0-207 GCF_038155185.1 Psychromonas aquatilis | reverse complement strand
TAAGCTGGATAACAACTCGCTCTAAGCACCCGAAACAATCAGAAGAAGTACAAGCATCTTTTAAAAAAATTCCAAATAAATACGATCCTTAAGATCCCAGGACATATTCATTTAAAAGATGTACATATTTGGTTTCAGGATGAGGCTAGGTTTCCCCCTGTGTCAGACTAGTTGTCACTCCTTAGTTTTCACTTAATAATAAAGACA
>NZ_JBAKAZ010000494.1:0-208 GCF_038155185.1 Psychromonas aquatilis | reverse complement strand
CTGTTTTGCCATTCATTGTAATAAAAGAGAAATAACATCAAAATATAAGCTTTCTGAAATGAAGCAGTTAAAGAAGGCAACTAAATTAACGAGAATATAACCTTTTTGTCCTAAACTTGATTCCACTAGATGTATGACTGAATTAAGTTTGCTTTCTTTATCGCCATAAAAACCCATCTGTAACAAACTAATGCTAATTAGACGGTAA
>NZ_JBAKAZ010000493.1:0-208 GCF_038155185.1 Psychromonas aquatilis | reverse complement strand
TTAAGAGATAAAATAGTGAGCGCTGTGCTAGTTGCCCCGTCAGCATCAAAGTCTCCAATGATAATAATCTTTTATGCTTTAAAAAGGCATCATATAAAAGCTCACAAGCATCACCGATCCCTTGTAATTTATTCGCATGAATTACGCTTTTGGTGCTGTTATCTAACTCTTGATCAGTACTGCTACCACGGCTTGTATATAGTTATTT
>NZ_JBAKAZ010000492.1:0-208 GCF_038155185.1 Psychromonas aquatilis | reverse complement strand
GAATAGACGTGATTAGGTTGTACTGGCTATCAGCAACCAATAACCAAACAGAACAGGCTACGACAATGGATAGCGTAAGGGTAAGAGAAGGACCGCGAGTAAAAATTGTTTTGATTGATGTTCTTTTTATTGAGAGATAGCGTAAGCAAATTAACTTACTCTAACGAGTATCAATCTCCGTTAAATACATCACCACCATGAGTATCAA
>NZ_JBAKAZ010000491.1:0-208 GCF_038155185.1 Psychromonas aquatilis | reverse complement strand
GTGCTAATGCTGGGAGTTTCAATGGTTATATTAAACAAACTTTTTGCACGAGCTAATCCATCTTTGAATAAATCAGATGTTAGGGTAAAAACTTCTGGTGAGCGAATAACTGTATTGACAGGCGGTGCAAATTTAGTTGATGGAAAGCAGACTTGGGATTTAGCTCAGGATAAAAAAGATGATATCGAATGTATGAAAAGATGTTGTC
>NZ_JBAKAZ010000490.1:0-208 GCF_038155185.1 Psychromonas aquatilis | reverse complement strand
TTTATGGTGCCATCATCACTACGTTGTTCAACTTTTACTTCAGGTGCATCATTTTCAGAACGCGCTTTTAATTTTTCACGCAATGCTTTATTTATGTTGGTCATTTGGTCGAAATCTTCACAAGCAAAATGATAAATCCACTTCATAACTTGTTCTGTTCGTAATGGCTTTTCACCCATTTCAGTGTAGAAATCACGCATACCTTGAA
>NZ_JBAKAZ010000489.1:0-208 GCF_038155185.1 Psychromonas aquatilis | reverse complement strand
CCAAGTGATTGGTCTTTCCAAATCGCATCGTTAAAGTTGACTTTTACATCGTTTTTAACTGCAGTATATAATAAACCTGCTTGTATTAATGATGACTTGTTACTTTTTACTTGTGTTGGGACGCTCGTTGTAAGTCCGGTTGAACTTGCCACTGCTCAAGTCTGTTTATTGGTTACTGAGTTTGCCGTTTTCCTAATAATAGCGATAT
>NZ_JBAKAZ010000488.1:0-208 GCF_038155185.1 Psychromonas aquatilis | reverse complement strand
TAGAGGTTGAAGGAGAAAATTAGGACGTTTACGACGAAACATCGAGTGATGCTTTTGGAGATATTAGTTTGAATGCAATGATGGAAGTATATAAAACGGTAGATACCTCTTCTGTTGTCGATATGCGAGTAACCAACTTATTAAAGCAAAATCCTTTCTCATCGGCAAGTAGCTATCAAAGAGGAAGAAGTTTTTGGCTTGGCATAAG
>NZ_JBAKAZ010000487.1:0-208 GCF_038155185.1 Psychromonas aquatilis | reverse complement strand
CTTTTCAGGTAATCCTCGTAGCCCTTTCCATGTAGAAGAAATTTTTGAATGTGAGATTGGTATTCGCTTAAACGGCAAAGAAGGTTTTGATGTAGAAGAATATTGTATTAGTGAAGGTTGGGTTAAAGTTGGAGACCATAAAGCTCTAGATCGTCGTGGCAAGACATTATTGCTTACTAAAAAAGGCACTGTTGAAGCATTTTATCGT
>NZ_JBAKAZ010000486.1:0-208 GCF_038155185.1 Psychromonas aquatilis | reverse complement strand
GTTTGAGTGTAGAACATTAGTTGTGTTTAGTTTAGTCATGTTGTTGTGCCCATTTCGCTAATTTTTCACGAAATTTTTTGGCATTATGTCGAATATCCTTGGGAAACTTTTTATGGATAAAGAACAGAGAAATACCTTGGGTTTGAGTATTTTGTTCAGCAAGGTCTGTTAACTGTCAAATAAGGCTGGTTTGGCTGATATTCGATTG
>NZ_JBAKAZ010000485.1:0-208 GCF_038155185.1 Psychromonas aquatilis | reverse complement strand
AAGCAATTACACCAAAATGGGATAAAAGCACGCTCTATTGCCACCAAGCTTTGAGCGCTTCGTTCTTTTCTTGAGTATTTAGTTAAAAATAACCAACTTACCTTCATCCCAGCAAAAGGGGTTTCAGCTCCCTAGTTAGATAAACCATTGCCTAAGAATATCAGTGTTGATGTTATGGATCAGTTATTGAATATTGATGGTGATGACC
>NZ_JBAKAZ010000484.1:0-208 GCF_038155185.1 Psychromonas aquatilis | reverse complement strand
TCACAATATCAGCTTTATTTTTAGTGAAAGTACTATTTCTGATACACCTGCTAAACAAGTGGCCAATGAAACCGGTATTCATTATGGCGGTGTTCTATAAGTCGATTCACTTTCTAAAAGCGATGGTCCTGTGCCAACATACTTAGACCAAATTACACTCACCACTAATACAATTGTGGAGGGGCTAACACGATGAAGTTAACAACCA
>NZ_JBAKAZ010000483.1:0-208 GCF_038155185.1 Psychromonas aquatilis | reverse complement strand
TTCTTATTCATCTCAGGAAGCACTTTATTTTTATAAATTTTCTCAATAATCAAAGTCACACTTATGATGTAAGTTTGTTTTAATTGTTGCATCGCCTTTAATATGATTTTTGGTGAAGGTATCAGATTAATATAATGAATAGAAGCGCCATTCGAGAAAGGTGTTAAAAATCAAATTGAACATTCAAAAGTATGCGCTAATGGTAAAA
>NZ_JBAKAZ010000482.1:0-208 GCF_038155185.1 Psychromonas aquatilis | reverse complement strand
ATTTTAATTATACACTCGCTGTAGCAGGTTTTGCTCAATTATTAAAAGGAGCAATATATACAGGTCAATGGCAATACCAAGAGAGTATTGACTTGGCTATTAACAACAAAGGTGCTGATCAATTTGGCTATAGATCAGAGTTTATACAGCTAGTAAGAACTGTCGATGAGTTACAATAAATTATTATCCTAATATGTTTCGCTGTAAA
>NZ_JBAKAZ010000481.1:0-208 GCF_038155185.1 Psychromonas aquatilis | reverse complement strand
GAAAAGCAGTACCAGACTTTACCTTGCAAGATCTCTATGATGAAAATAAGCAATATGCCGCGAGTATTTTTAAAGGGCAAAAAATGCTATTAAATGTTTGGGCGACTTGGAGTCCAACTTGTTATGCAGAGCATAAATATTTAAATGAATTAGCAAATCAAGGTTTATATATTGTCGGCATGAACTATAAAGATGATCGCAAAAAAGC
>NZ_JBAKAZ010000480.1:0-208 GCF_038155185.1 Psychromonas aquatilis | reverse complement strand
GAAGTTATGAAATAGACCAGCACCAGAGCCCATGGTCACACCGAACATATTTAATAAAGCTAATCGCCAATCTTCTAATGCAGAGTAACCCGCTACAATTGCTTCATTAGCTTGCTCACCAGTGTTGTACATACCGTAAAACATTGCAGGGAAAGTTGCTAACCATTCAAAAATCATCATACGTTTAAGGTCAATTCCTTCACGAACG
>NZ_JBAKAZ010000479.1:0-208 GCF_038155185.1 Psychromonas aquatilis | reverse complement strand
TACTTACTTCGGCTTGTACAATCATTTCTCTGTTATCTCTACACCATCAAGTTCAAGAGGGTATTCATGCCCTGAATCTAATACCAGATAATACTCATCGACCATTTTTTCAATGGTCGCAATTGAACGTTTATCCGTCGTTTCTTTGGCAATTAAGTTATCATGATAATCATACATACTGACGGCGTAATCAACGGCTATACTACCG
>NZ_JBAKAZ010000478.1:0-208 GCF_038155185.1 Psychromonas aquatilis | reverse complement strand
CAGTCATTTTTCCTGCGCAAAATTTAGATCACTTATTTAATATAATTGGTATAAGTAAAAACATGATCTAATTGATTTATCTATTGCGATTAAAGCGACTCAATACAGACATTCACGAACCCAAATTGTTCAGTTCCTAAAAGTGAGTAGAACTAGCGTTAATAAATGGATGAGTAACTATCTAAGCGAGTAGTATTGACCTTCGCTT
>NZ_JBAKAZ010000477.1:0-209 GCF_038155185.1 Psychromonas aquatilis | reverse complement strand
TAGATCATCACCATTAGTCGAAGAGAGAGCCCGGTGAGCCGTACCAAATGCATCCATTACATATACCTCACATACTGCAGCTAATTGCTTATATAGTGTTTGATCGTTTTTCTTTTCGCCTTTGTTAAAACGAACGTTTTCAAGAACAACAAATTCACCTTCGTTTACTACAAGCCCTTTTAAATAGTCAGTCGCTAAGCGAACAGGTA
>NZ_JBAKAZ010000476.1:0-209 GCF_038155185.1 Psychromonas aquatilis | reverse complement strand
GTAAAAGAGCATCAGCAGCATTTGATGCGAGTTGGAAAGCGTTATTAGATGAAAATAATTCATATGCAACGAATGCTGTAACTAACATCTACACAAAAGATGTGAATTACAAAAACTTCCTTGGCAAAGCATTAAAATCAGATGTCAGCAGAAGACGTGCAGAGCAAATGAAAAAAATGTCTTCTGGACGACTTAAAGCATTAGCCAAG
>NZ_JBAKAZ010000475.1:0-209 GCF_038155185.1 Psychromonas aquatilis | reverse complement strand
CCACCGATAATCACAACGTATGTTGTATTCGGTAGTTTATTTTCAGTTTGAATTTTTTGTAGAGTAATTGTCAATCCATATCCTTAGTTACTTAGTAGAAAGTGAACTTCTTCAATGACATAAATATTAATTAAACATGTTTCTGCTTTAGCAGCACCACGAAAAGCGGTCAATTCGACTTCAACTTAGTAGGTCATTGAACCAAGTGG
>NZ_JBAKAZ010000474.1:0-209 GCF_038155185.1 Psychromonas aquatilis | reverse complement strand
GCGCTTGGTTTACCGGGAAACCAGAAATACTTATTTCTCCCTCGCTTAATTTAATTAACCCCATTAAACATATAAATAAAGTAGATTTTCCGCCACCATTAATGCCCACCAGCCCACAGATGGTGCAAGCAGCTAACGAAAAGATAACGTTTGTAATGGCCTGCAAACCATTGTTATAAGTGACGCCAACAGAAGATACATCGATACTG
>NZ_JBAKAZ010000473.1:0-209 GCF_038155185.1 Psychromonas aquatilis | reverse complement strand
TGGTACGTCGTGCTGAAAAGTTAGCAGAATTGATGCGTTATAGCCACGGCTTCGCAGTGGCCGGTACACACGGTAAAACAACGACAACCAGCTTAATTGCAAGTAATTATAGAGAAGCTGATTTAGATCCTACTTATGTTATTCGTGCATTATTAAATAGTGCTGCTACCAATGCTAAATTAGCTCAAACCCGCTACATAATCGCTGAA
>NZ_JBAKAZ010000472.1:0-209 GCF_038155185.1 Psychromonas aquatilis | reverse complement strand
TCTGTTAAGTTTTTACCATTAAAGGCATCTAGGGTTGCTTGTAACTGTGCTGCTGGGTTGGTTTTACCCTCAGAAGCAATAAAAAAACTATCTTCATCGACCTCACTTTCCCCACCACCAAAAAAGTTACTATGATAGTGACCTAACTGTAACCAGTAAATTTCTTTAGCAATACTTTTTAATGGAAAGCTGCTATTTGCAAATAGTGA
>NZ_JBAKAZ010000471.1:0-209 GCF_038155185.1 Psychromonas aquatilis | reverse complement strand
GTTCATACAGGATGACTAGAAAGGTTAGCTAACACTAAGCTGATTACAAAAAAAGCTAATGCTAATATCACTGTGGTGCGAGTCATAAAGTTACCTGAACCGCCTGCACCAAATTCTGTGTTTGAAGCGCCAGAGCCTTATGAAGCGCCCATGCCAGCTCCTTTACCTTGCTGGATCAATACAAAACCATCTAAAATAACTGAAACAAT
>NZ_JBAKAZ010000470.1:0-209 GCF_038155185.1 Psychromonas aquatilis | reverse complement strand
GCTAAGCTATAACCTTAGCCTTATAATCAAACCTAAATAATCTACTCAAGATAAACTATGCATAATCCAATTATACAAATCGAAGCCTCTAAACGAAGTCTGCATGTGCAGGTGCCACGTGAAATTGCCCGGAAAATATTATCCGGAGAAGGTGCTCGAAACTCAATTATCCCAAATGAAATGGCATTATGTGAACAGTTTAGTGTAAG
>NZ_JBAKAZ010000469.1:0-209 GCF_038155185.1 Psychromonas aquatilis | reverse complement strand
TGTAAAACTGCCTCAGGGCAATGGCGCTCACAGCACATACCAACAACATATTTAGGTTTTAAGTAGCTATTAGCTGTGTTTAACACTAATTGATTTTGTAACAACTGGGTGACTTGTCTAGCCAACTCGTTGGCACCGCCTTCGTGCCCAGATAGCAGGGGGTTCACAAACTGCCCTTGCTCATCAAAAACCAACACCGCAGGGTCGCT
>NZ_JBAKAZ010000468.1:0-209 GCF_038155185.1 Psychromonas aquatilis | reverse complement strand
AGAAGTTTAATAAAATTTAGGATCTTTAAAGTCTTTTCAGCAAGTTGTAGACAATTTTCTCACTCCTGCAGATAAGCAATTAAGTGATCTCGAATCACAGCTCAGCCAAATTTCAGGGGCTCAAATTGATTACGGAGATTTTTATTTTCAAGCGAGTCGACATGAATCTTGGTTATTAGAAGATGGTAGTGTTAAAGAGGCACGCTAGA
>NZ_JBAKAZ010000467.1:0-209 GCF_038155185.1 Psychromonas aquatilis | reverse complement strand
CCTTCGATCTTCTCAAAGTAGTAGGTAAAGATAGTGTTTGTGCTATAGCACTATTATCTCCTGAGATACCTTACCAAAGTGAGCCTATCCTCTACGAAGTACTAGAAGAGCAAAAACTTGATGCAGTACTTTCCGACTATAAGTCAGAGATACCTTTAGGCTTGATAGAGCATGATGATGATTTCAGAATATCGGTTGCTGGAGTACAA
>NZ_JBAKAZ010000466.1:0-209 GCF_038155185.1 Psychromonas aquatilis | reverse complement strand
CAGCAAATTGCCCGCCGTATTCGTGAAATTGCTGTATACTGTGAATAATGGAGCTGGGATGTTCATGAAGCTCACATCAAAGAATTCAATCCAAATGCGATTATCTTAGCTCGTGGCCCTGAAAGTGTTATTGCTGAAGGATCTCCTCGAGCACCTGAATACGTATTTAATGCAGCCGTACCTGTATTAGGTATCTGTTACGGTATGCA
>NZ_JBAKAZ010000465.1:0-209 GCF_038155185.1 Psychromonas aquatilis | reverse complement strand
TACTCTTCCCGATGGAAATCAACGTCAATTCGAAAACACTACTTCTCTAATGGAAATTGCTGCGGATATCTGCCCAGGCTTAGCAAAAGCTTGTATCGCTGGACGTGATAATGGCCAACTTGTTGACGCTTGTGATCCTATTGAAACCGATGCTCAAGTAGCGATCATCACTAATAAAGATGATGAAGGTTTAGAAATTTTACGTCATT
>NZ_JBAKAZ010000464.1:0-209 GCF_038155185.1 Psychromonas aquatilis | reverse complement strand
TATCAGCTTCATCAATTCACTCACAACCATGGAAATTTATTGTGATTGAGAGTGAGCAAGCGAAACAACGTTTACATGATACTTTTGCTAACAAGCACCAGATTAACCAATTACATGCAAAAGAAGCATCACATACGATTTTATTGGAATACGATCCTAAATTAACCAAGCATAAATACCGTAAACGTCTTGATGTAGAAGTTAGCTCA
>NZ_JBAKAZ010000463.1:0-209 GCF_038155185.1 Psychromonas aquatilis | reverse complement strand
ATTTGGCTACATCCATTTGCCGGTTGAGCTTTCCAAAGCGATGGTTAAGTTTCAGCAACAGCAAACAGGACTTTTGCTGTAAGCTCATTCAGCACAGGGAAGTGCCGTATGAACTGGTGCGTTAATAAACTTATACATTGATTGGATAAGAAAGTGATTCGGTGCCAGCTCTCTTTGCTTACTTTCTCTACTGGTTTAGAGAAAGTAAA
>NZ_JBAKAZ010000462.1:0-209 GCF_038155185.1 Psychromonas aquatilis | reverse complement strand
GCCACCATAACCAGCCGTAATCAACGGTTAAGTCTAGGTTTTCAGCAACTTGTGACATTTCATCTTGTAGTTTAGGACCAATCCAAAGGTTGATTCGATACTCTTCAGTGCTGTTTGCTGAAATTGTTTTGATTGGTGATTTAAAACAAATAGCTGCATCTTTACCATGATAAACTTTACTAAATAGTTCGTTTTGGTCTGTCGCAAGC
>NZ_JBAKAZ010000461.1:0-209 GCF_038155185.1 Psychromonas aquatilis | reverse complement strand
CCTTGTTAAAAATTTACAGCACCATGATAAGTTATTGTTAGTAGATGATGTATTTGATACTGGACGTTCAATCGCTGCCATCATCCAAGAGCTACAAAGAAAAACTAGATTGAACATCCCAGAAGATATTCGCGTTGCTGTTCCTTACTATAAACCTACTCGTAACTTAACGGATCGTATTCCTGATTATTATCTTTATATAACAAGTG
>NZ_JBAKAZ010000460.1:0-209 GCF_038155185.1 Psychromonas aquatilis | reverse complement strand
GTTAAAAAGAGTCGACAAATGATTGCTACACCCTATGGAAAAAATGATCCTATTGTTTTTGAACAAGCAAAAAAAATAAAATTATTTGTCTGCGTTGTAGATGGCGTTTTTTCTGATGGTCGAATTTACGTCGGTAATGATGGTGAAGAATTAAAAGCATTTCATACCAAAGATGGCTTTGGCCTTAAAGCATTCATGAAACAAAATAT
>NZ_JBAKAZ010000459.1:0-209 GCF_038155185.1 Psychromonas aquatilis | reverse complement strand
CATGTTAGAAAATGGACATGATGCTGTAACGGCTACCTTAATTTATTTTGTATTAGGCGGAGCTCCATTGGTTATTGTGCATCGTTTAAGTAACACGCTTGATGAAATGTGGGGATACCGAAATGAACAGTTTAACTACTTTGGTAAATGCAGTGAGCGTATTGACGATTTATTAGGTTTTATTAGCGCTAAAATCACAGCCTTATTAT
>NZ_JBAKAZ010000458.1:0-210 GCF_038155185.1 Psychromonas aquatilis | reverse complement strand
CGGTGATACGTTAAAACCTAACTTTAATAAAACCGCTGAGTTAATTCAAGCAAATTTAGAAGCAATTGGTATACAAGATCAGATTATTAATTAAAGCGGTAAAGCACTTAAAGATAGATTGAAAAATGTGGACTACGATACTTATTTAACCGCCATTAATGTTCATATCAATGACCCACATAGTATATTCAGAGCTTTATTAAGTTGTAA
>NZ_JBAKAZ010000457.1:0-210 GCF_038155185.1 Psychromonas aquatilis | reverse complement strand
TTATGAACAGTGTCTTATTTATTGTACAACTTTCACTCATAAACAATACAGAGTTTAAAATAAAACGATACAATGAAATTATTATTATTATTATTGACACTACAAAATAAAAGAAGTAGCAATAAGCTATTCAACTAGACAAAGGGAAGATAATGATCATTACCAAACACAAAAGAGATCCAACATTAGAATGGTTTTTATCACATTGTC
>NZ_JBAKAZ010000456.1:0-210 GCF_038155185.1 Psychromonas aquatilis | reverse complement strand
GCTAAAAATTCAGATAAAAAAAATAATGCGCTAGTAACCCCAAGTAACAGCAATTGATGATGTTTTTGGGGAATAACTTTAAACATCAGGAGCATTGTTGCGTGCCAAATAATATAAAATTGCTCTTCAACAGACAAAGACGAAGTATGCATTAACGGATTAGACTCCGCCTTTACCCCCCAATAACCATCCGTAATATTATTGAAATAA
>NZ_JBAKAZ010000455.1:0-210 GCF_038155185.1 Psychromonas aquatilis | reverse complement strand
GAAATTCGTAGCCAAGTTTTCAATGATTGGGTTTATGTGTTTACGCCTAAAGGCGAGGTCATCGATTTACCAGAGGGATCGACGCCACTTGATTTTGCTTATTATTTTCATAGCCAAATAGGGCATCGTTGTATTGGGGCAAATGTAGCTGACCATATCGCGCCTTTGACTTATCAATTAAAAACTGGCGATCAAGTTGAAATATTAACT
>NZ_JBAKAZ010000454.1:0-210 GCF_038155185.1 Psychromonas aquatilis | reverse complement strand
GAACCAAAAAATGGAACACCCATACAAACCAATCATGATTGTAGGTGGTGGATACTTTGGTCAAAGCCTGGCAAACCGCTTACAAAAAGAAAACTCTGTTAAATTAATTGAAACAAATTATCGCCGCGCAGAATACTTATCAGAAACATTGTCAAATACCATTGTTTTATGTGGTGATTCGTCAGACCAAGATTTATAAATAGAAGAACA
>NZ_JBAKAZ010000453.1:0-210 GCF_038155185.1 Psychromonas aquatilis | reverse complement strand
GCATTCTTTTATCTTGGTAAACTTTACGTGCATGTTCAACGATACGATCACGTATCAGTTCTTCTTGTAAATTAGCATCATCAACTAACCATTCTTGTACAGGTAGTTCAATTAAGAAATCTTGTTTTAGGCCGTTTTCTAAACCAACTAGATCCCATTGATCTGATAACTAGTGAACTGGTACATATTGATCAATACAAGTATTGAATA
>NZ_JBAKAZ010000452.1:0-210 GCF_038155185.1 Psychromonas aquatilis | reverse complement strand
GTATGATCGAACGTTACACAACTTCTATTACTGAAGCTGCTGGTACTGTTCATCGTCTAGAAGACTGGCGCCGTCGTCAACTGGCTTACCCAATCAACAAACTACACAAAGCACACTAAGTTCTTATGAATATTGAAGCAGAGCAATCAGAAATCGATGACATGGAAACAGCTTTCCGTTTCAAAGATGCAGTGATCCGCAACATGATCA
>NZ_JBAKAZ010000451.1:0-210 GCF_038155185.1 Psychromonas aquatilis | reverse complement strand
TAAAATTCAAGAAGATAATAAGTTATTTGCAGCCAACGCGCCTCAATACATGTTAGCGATCTGTCTAGCTCTTAGAGGGTGTTTATAATGTCTGCGATTAATTTATTGCCTTGGCTAGAAAGCGAAGCAAGATATAAGCAAAGAAGTTTTTACATGCTTTTAGGTAGTAGTAGCTTTATGACACTTATTTTATGCTACGCATGGAACAAT
>NZ_JBAKAZ010000450.1:0-210 GCF_038155185.1 Psychromonas aquatilis | reverse complement strand
GGTTCTATACCATTGGACTCCATAAACTGGCCTGTTCCGGTTAAAGCATACCCGCCAAATAAACCATCTAGTGTTTGTGTACCGTGGGCGATAAAGATAATGGCAATCGGAATACGTAAAGCCAGTGCAGCATATCCAGCTTGTGAGCCTGTGATTTTGTTAAGTAAAGGTTTCATTTTTTGTCCTTATATAGGGTTTAGATAATCAAGA
>NZ_JBAKAZ010000449.1:0-210 GCF_038155185.1 Psychromonas aquatilis | reverse complement strand
ATGCAGAGTAGAAACCAACACCAAACTGACCAATAAATTGTGAATCTTTAACTTGATCGCCTGATAGCTGTTCGAAGAAGTCACTAGTACCTGACTTAGCAATTGTACCTAAATGCTCGATCACTTCATCGCGAGTCATCACGATAACGTTATCACTGATATTGATCGTTTTTGCTTCTTCATCAAAGCTTAAACGTACACGTAAATCCG
>NZ_JBAKAZ010000448.1:0-210 GCF_038155185.1 Psychromonas aquatilis | reverse complement strand
ATTCGTCTTTTGATTATTTTTGTTATATTAATCGCTGCAATGATCTTTGCACCAGAATTAAGCGCCCATAAAGGCTATTAACTGATTTCATTTGATAGTTATACAACTTATGAGACAACGATTGTTAGTGAAATTATCGTTATTACTATCTTCTATTTCTTTTTGTTATTAGCTGAATGGTGCCTACGCAGACTGATTTCTTTAAGCAGT
>NZ_JBAKAZ010000447.1:0-210 GCF_038155185.1 Psychromonas aquatilis | reverse complement strand
GTTTGTGTCAATACAAAACGTAAAGCTTATAAAGGACGCCGTTGTGCTGAAAAAGCAAATATGGAATATCTTTATATGCAAGCTGATATGTATAACCTGTACCCTGCCATTGGCTCAGTGAATGATAGTCGAAGTAACTTTAACTTAGCCATGCTAGGTGACTCTGAAAGTGATTTTGGTAGTAGCGCGATGAAGATAGAAAACCGTAAA
>NZ_JBAKAZ010000446.1:0-210 GCF_038155185.1 Psychromonas aquatilis | reverse complement strand
GCGAGAGCTTATATTGCAATTTTTGAAAGATGTTATTCCTTTTGTTAAACAATCCTGAGAGTAACTGCATCTTGATTTGTTATTTGCTATTATCATGTCGTTATTTGGTTTTTATTTTATTCTTTCTTTTTTTAAGTTAACTTGCTGTTTTTAAGGGGTTTTTATGTATTCGTTGGTGGTACCTAGTGACTTGGTTTCTGTTCAATGGTT
>NZ_JBAKAZ010000445.1:0-211 GCF_038155185.1 Psychromonas aquatilis | reverse complement strand
GGTAGTACGGTGATAGAAGGGTATGGTTTGACAGAGTGTGCCCCTATGGTAAGTCTCAATTCTTATAATTCAACCGACCATAATGGCTCTATTGGCTTGCCTTTACGTAGCACGTTAGTGAGGTTAATTGATTATCAAGGTAATCAAATTACCGACTTCAATAAACCTGGTGAAATTGAGATAAAAGGCCCGCAAGTGATTCGAGAATAAT
>NZ_JBAKAZ010000444.1:0-211 GCF_038155185.1 Psychromonas aquatilis | reverse complement strand
TGTTGAAATCATTGTTTGATAAGTTTCCTTATATCTTGATCTCAAGTGATAGTGATGAGTTTACTTTGCTAATTGAGATAATTTGGCGCGAATTTTATAGCCACTTACTATTTGATCAGCCTCGTTTATCTAATAGCTACTGTTTTAATGATATATATCATGGTGTTAAATGGCATTATGATGAAAATTTATTTACTGCGTGGTGTGAAGG
>NZ_JBAKAZ010000443.1:0-211 GCF_038155185.1 Psychromonas aquatilis | reverse complement strand
CTTTGTAACAAAGGTGATTAACGACGGTCAGTCAGTTGTTAGTTGGGTAAAAGGTAATAGAGTGGATTTAATTAAATTAGATCTCATGTTGCCCGGAAAAAACGGGTTAGATATTTACAGGGAATTACGCACTTTCACAGGTGTTCCGGTCGTGATGGCTACGGGAAGGGTGGATGATATTGATCGCTTAATTGGTTTAGAATTAGGTGCT
>NZ_JBAKAZ010000442.1:0-211 GCF_038155185.1 Psychromonas aquatilis | reverse complement strand
GTAAAGAATTGCTGCTTCATTAAGTTTCGTATACCTGATTTAAATTCTTCAAAGTGAGGAGGTACGACACCTGATCCTTATAAGAAAGGAATCTTTTCAAATAACATAAAAATAGCGAGCAAATTGGTTAATGCGCCCGATAAGGCAATTAACCCAACCATGGTTATAATAGCCTACAATTGGCTTTCTCCTAACAATAAACCGACCGCTA
>NZ_JBAKAZ010000441.1:0-211 GCF_038155185.1 Psychromonas aquatilis | reverse complement strand
TACGACGAACCATTCATTGAAATAATATCTTCCATTAGGAACTACCTTATTAGCGCTCGCTAATGTTCAGTGTTTGCGCAATTTGATATTAAGACTTAGAAATAGCGTTATTTGGTGATTCAAATAGCTTAATAATCAAATTTTTAAGTTTGCAGGTGGTTTACTCACTTTATTTTGAATAAATGTTCAACTTTTAAAGTATGGATGTCCA
>NZ_JBAKAZ010000440.1:0-211 GCF_038155185.1 Psychromonas aquatilis | reverse complement strand
TAATTAACACCATGACTAATACCGTCCATGATGTACCTGGTGTAAATGAGAAGTTTGGTATTCCTCCTGAAATGATCATCGACAACTTAGCTTTAATGGGTGATAAAGTCGATAATATTCCAGGTGTCCCTGGCGTAGGTGAATAAACCGCGTTAGCATTGTTGCAAGGTCTAGGTAATATGGATTGTATCTATGAAAACTTAGATAAACT
>NZ_JBAKAZ010000439.1:0-211 GCF_038155185.1 Psychromonas aquatilis | reverse complement strand
TAGAGCCTGTTTGTAAAAAGCTGGCAATAAAGGTATCAAGCAATTAGGTGATTTGGCTTAGCGACACACCAAATAATGCAGGAATCATTAATGTACGAATTTTTACATCACCCGGGTGATGCCATTGCCTAGTAGGTTTAAGCAGTAGGTTTTCTTTTTTCAAGAATGGATTTTGAAATATATACTGAATAAAACCACCAATAAAAACACC
>NZ_JBAKAZ010000438.1:0-211 GCF_038155185.1 Psychromonas aquatilis | reverse complement strand
CATCAGGGCCGCCACCTTTAGATTTAGCGATAAACCCAGCAGCTAGTACTGAACTTAAAAATGCAAAACTAGATCCTTGTACACAAATCATGCCCGCACCGACACCCATTGGTCTTTATGCTTGAATAATTGTACCGACACCAGAAACCATCAGCGCCATTGATACTAAATAGGAATCTCATCGCCTAATCCTAATACGCCACCAATAATC
>NZ_JBAKAZ010000437.1:0-211 GCF_038155185.1 Psychromonas aquatilis | reverse complement strand
ATCATCATATTCCGGTACGGTATCAGTCACAGTTATCACTTGAGTCGCAGAATTACCTATTAAATCTCCATCATTATCTATTACTTGATATGTGAAACTATCATCTAAAGAGGTTTCATAATCAGGTTGTTCATGATCTGCCGAGTTGACCGCAGTGTAAATCCAAGAGCGATCTGCCTTTACGGTTAATGAGCCATATTGTGTTTCTACT
>NZ_JBAKAZ010000436.1:0-211 GCF_038155185.1 Psychromonas aquatilis | reverse complement strand
AAATTAACCGCTTTGTTAATCACTTCTCGATTATCTTTATCAAAATCAACGGGAACTAATATATGACGGTAGCTCATAATAGTACTCCTTACTTTATCCTGTCTTTATTATTTTACCACCGAGTAATTGTCTGTTTTTTATACAGAGGTCAAAGTTTAACGTTATTTATAAATAATAAAAAAGCCAATAATACAGCAGTACTATCGGCTCT
>NZ_JBAKAZ010000435.1:0-211 GCF_038155185.1 Psychromonas aquatilis | reverse complement strand
TAGTACTTCATTGATTTTAGGCATGACATCTTCACCATCCACAAAATCAGGTGAATTACTACGGTTACTAATTGCAGTATGTAAAACAGCGAGCCCTTCTGTAATATTAATTTTTTCTCCTGAGAACTGTGCTTTTATTGCGCTAACCAAATCAACTTCTTTATCAAGATCTAACAGACTTGTAAAAATTTCTTCAGTGATTAGATTCTTA
>NZ_JBAKAZ010000434.1:0-211 GCF_038155185.1 Psychromonas aquatilis | reverse complement strand
TGCTTGGGTGGCTTTAATTACTGTTATTGCTTTATCTTATGCAACATTACTAGAGGGCTCTGTTTTGACTGAAATCGTTTTTTCATTGCCTGGACTAGGTCGCTATATTACTGATGGTTTGTTAGCTGCTGATATGAATGCCGTGTTAGGGGGCACGATTGTTGTAGGTATGGTTTTCATCTTCTTAAATTTGACATCTGATTTACTTTAT
>NZ_JBAKAZ010000433.1:0-211 GCF_038155185.1 Psychromonas aquatilis | reverse complement strand
GTAAACAAAACTCTTATATAAACCCAGTAGTAAGCACTGCTACTAAGAGTAATGTAGATCCTAAAGATACACCGTTTACGGTAAATGTGATTAACCAGCAGTTTTTACATGATATCCGTGCGGAATCTTTATCAGATGCATATGGTTATACAACAGGATTGAGCGAATCAGGTACAAATGCCGATAGCTTTAGTTTACGTGGTATAGATAC
>NZ_JBAKAZ010000432.1:0-211 GCF_038155185.1 Psychromonas aquatilis | reverse complement strand
CGACAATACCATAACAGTGCGGGTTAAATCATTAATCAATACAAAAAATAGTGGGTATTTTATTGCAAATATCGTTTCTATCAAAAATTTACCTTGTATTTTATGTCCTAAAGTTGAAATGCGTTGGTATCGTCAATCTTTTGCGGTGCAAGCAGGACAACCTCATACATTCAAAGTTAAGTTAAAGGCATTACAAGGAAAAGGGAATCCA
>NZ_JBAKAZ010000431.1:0-211 GCF_038155185.1 Psychromonas aquatilis | reverse complement strand
GACTGGTATTCGTTGCGTTACTCAAACGATAATTAGCTGGGATATTGAGTACATGGCCTATTTGCAAAGAGTTCGAGCTTAAGATATTCATACTTTTCAGCTTTTGAATACTGACTCCATAACGCTGCGCCAAAATAGCCAGTGACTCACCATTGCGCACAGTATGTTTAGTCGCACGTTTAGTTTGTGCAAATAATGTACCTTGCGGTGG
>NZ_JBAKAZ010000430.1:0-211 GCF_038155185.1 Psychromonas aquatilis | reverse complement strand
TATTAAGTCGTTTAATAATTGCTTGTGATAATATGTGAGTAATACCAGATTTAGAAATGGCAACAGAAAATGCACCAAGCATTGCATAAATTAATGCAATAGTAGCACCGCCGCCTAGACCACCTTCAAAAGATGAGATAGTGTCTTGCACAGATAGTCCAGCAGTTAAGCCGCCTACTAATGAACTGAGGGTTAAAGCGATAACAACGTT
>NZ_JBAKAZ010000429.1:0-211 GCF_038155185.1 Psychromonas aquatilis | reverse complement strand
AAGTGGTGGGCCGTGAAGGATTTGAACCTTCGACAAATGGATTAAAAGTCCACTGCTCTACCAACTGAGCTAACGGCCCATATAAAACTATGGGGGTATGATTTTATTTTCTAATATCACTTTAAATTAAAAGTGCATCAGTAGCTCTACCAACTAAGCTTATATAAAAAGTGGTGGGCCGTGAAGGATTTGAACCTTCGACAAATGGATT
>NZ_JBAKAZ010000428.1:0-212 GCF_038155185.1 Psychromonas aquatilis | reverse complement strand
AATATCACAACGGCACTGTTGTGCTAATATAATCGCGAGATCGGATTTGCCTGACGCCGTTGGCCCCATTAATAATATTGCATTAGGCAGAGTCTTACTGACTGGGTCTTTCATATTATTCAGTCTCTTTAATTAACAAAGATAAATCGGGCTGCTTAAAGCAAGCATGTAAAGATTGTGTAGGACGCTTGATTAATGAATTGATCCAGTCT
>NZ_JBAKAZ010000427.1:0-212 GCF_038155185.1 Psychromonas aquatilis | reverse complement strand
CACCAGCAATACCGGCTATTGATAAGATGATAAACATTGCACCAGCGATGATATAACCCACCTGTATATCTCCTTTCCATAGTACGACTGCAGTAGCAACAAGAAAGGCCCAAATGCAACCATTGAGAAACCCTATAGCGGCTTCTTTACCTATTAACCAGCGTGTGTTGCTACTGCAAATATGCCCTACACCAATCCCTCGAATAACAAAT
>NZ_JBAKAZ010000426.1:0-212 GCF_038155185.1 Psychromonas aquatilis | reverse complement strand
CCTCATCAAAAAAGAAGCAATTGGTCGCCCAGTAACTGATGCAGAAAATAAACTAACTGGCTGGATTACAGGGCAAGAGTGTTTACACGTGACAACCCAGTTTGCTTACCATAATCAACGTATTGGATTAGTGAAATACAATATGCGCGTTGATGTACTTAGTGTTAATGCAGATGACACTGTATTTACATTAGCTGAGAAAATGTTAGGTG
>NZ_JBAKAZ010000425.1:0-212 GCF_038155185.1 Psychromonas aquatilis | reverse complement strand
CGGTGACATTAAAATATTTTAGTATGTATCCAATAGCCTTGGTATTTGGGTTTACCACGCATCCGACGGAGTTTTCTGCCAGTCGGAATCGCGTAGGGTTACCTTATAAAATAGCCTATGCAGTGAGTTTAACCTTACGTTTCTTACCTGAAATCTAAAAAGACTATATTAATATTATGCATGCTCAGCATGCGCGTGGGATTGTGTTATCT
>NZ_JBAKAZ010000424.1:0-212 GCF_038155185.1 Psychromonas aquatilis | reverse complement strand
ATTTCTTTGCTTCAATTGACTTGCGCGGCTGGAGTCTTTCTTTGCTGTAGTTAATTGCGCTGTTAACGAATCAACTTTATTTTGAAATGGAAGAGGATCAATCGTTAATAAGACGTCACCTTTTTTCAAATGCGTATTTGCTTGTACATTAACAGAAAGAACCGTTCCGCGAACTGCTGGCACAACTGGTGTGGTTACAAAGTAGCCACGAC
>NZ_JBAKAZ010000423.1:0-212 GCF_038155185.1 Psychromonas aquatilis | reverse complement strand
CGGAGCAGTTTATTTTGCTAATTATATGCTTAAGGCTAAGGGTGAAACATTACAAGCTAAGCGTTGTTTAATCTCTTGTGCTGGTAATGTGGCTATTTATGCCATGGAGAAATTATATCAATTAGCTGCAACTCCTGTGACTTGTAGTGATTCTCGTGGTTCGATATATCACGAAACGGTAATTGATCTTGAGCTTCTTAAGCGTTTATAAG
>NZ_JBAKAZ010000422.1:0-212 GCF_038155185.1 Psychromonas aquatilis | reverse complement strand
ACCCAACCATCGTTAGAATAGCCGACAATTGGCTTTCTCCTAACAACAAACCGACCGCTAAAATCATCGCGGCAATAAAGTTTGTAATAAAGCTTTTATTCATTTATCTCCCCTGCTCTATCACTCAATTTTTACCCAAAAAAAATCCAGTTATAAATAACTGGAGTTAATACCTCAAAATAAGATTTACAACTATTTTGAAATATCTTCAC
>NZ_JBAKAZ010000421.1:0-212 GCF_038155185.1 Psychromonas aquatilis | reverse complement strand
CGCCAAGGCATTTTCAATAGATAAACTAAAGTCAGACCCTAAAATACAAAACGAGCTAAAGAGTAGATAAAAAGCACTACGATGCGATGAACGACCAGAAATAAAGGTGAGAGGAATAAATACCGGTGTGTTACTCAATAGATAAGTGATCACTACATACACACACAATTGCTGTAGTAAAAGAATAATAGTTTCCACGACAATCCTTAGTC
>NZ_JBAKAZ010000420.1:0-213 GCF_038155185.1 Psychromonas aquatilis | reverse complement strand
GACGTGTATTTTGTTCATTAATACGGAAGTAATTTGATAGTTCCATTGGGCATCGTGTGCCTTTTGGAATGTATACAAAAGAGCCATCGGTAAATACTGCAGAGTTTAGTGCTGAGTAGTTGTTATCTTTACGGCCAACAACACTACCAATGTATTTTTTAACGAGCTCCGTATATTCATCAATCGCTTCAGAGATAGGGCAGAAGATAACAC
>NZ_JBAKAZ010000419.1:0-213 GCF_038155185.1 Psychromonas aquatilis | reverse complement strand
TGATCGCGTTATGTCATCACGAAGCGGGTAAAACTAATCTTGACTGTATTGATGAGGTACCAGAAGCAGTTGATTATTGTCGTTACTACGGCCAACAAGCGATTTATAACCAATCATTTAGTGAAGCTAAAGTGAGTTTTGATAACATCATTCAGGAAGTAAGCCGTCAAGGGAAAGGCGTCTTAGTTTGTATCAGTCCTAGGAACTTCCCGT
>NZ_JBAKAZ010000418.1:0-213 GCF_038155185.1 Psychromonas aquatilis | reverse complement strand
TAAAGTGCCTTTATTGGGTGATATTCCTTACTTAGGGCAGCTATTTAGATCGCCTAAGAGTAGTACTGAAAAGCGTAATTTAATTATCTTTATTCGCCGAACTATTATTCGTGACGATCAAACTATGTTGGAATTGAGTCATCGTAAATATGGATTGATTCGCCATGTTCAATTAGGTCAAGCAGTTGATGGTATCTAGTTAATGCCTGACTC
>NZ_JBAKAZ010000417.1:0-213 GCF_038155185.1 Psychromonas aquatilis | reverse complement strand
ACGAATATCAATGGTAAAATGTACTTCTCCTGCAATAACATTGAATGCAGCGGGAAATACGACGCAACGGCCTACGGTCGCAACGATTTCATTATAAATTGCAAATTGTTCAATCGCTGAAACCATCTCAGCTGTACCGCACATTGCGTCTAGACGTAAATTCGCAGGAACGGTTCCAGCATGGCCAGCCATTCCTGTGAGTTTAAATTGATA
>NZ_JBAKAZ010000416.1:0-213 GCF_038155185.1 Psychromonas aquatilis | reverse complement strand
AACGTTAGCGGTTGCTTCATTTGTCGAAGACTCTTCAGAGACTGGTATAAATGGCACTGTGTTCAAAGATGAAGCAGAAAGTGCCGGTGCTGTTTACATTTTTCATGAAAATAATGTCTAACAGTGGGAGCAAACATCTTACCTTAAAGCATCCAATGAAGAAGAAGGGGATTATTTTGGAAACCCTATTAAGTTGAGTGATGATGGAGAAAT
>NZ_JBAKAZ010000415.1:0-213 GCF_038155185.1 Psychromonas aquatilis | reverse complement strand
ATCAATTTGCTCACACAACTCTTTAAGCTGCTCTGCGGTGAGGTCTTTAGAAAAATAACCATGAATATGAGTCAAAGTATTAACATGGTTTTTACGCGTCGCTTGAATTTTAAGTTCATCCATTAGACCGCTTATATACTGCTCAGCCTTTTCAGCTAAATGTATATCTAGATCAGCAAGTAACTGCCCTAGTTTTTTGTAAGCAACCAAGTT
>NZ_JBAKAZ010000414.1:0-213 GCF_038155185.1 Psychromonas aquatilis | reverse complement strand
ACTTATTTATATCAATAGGTTAACGGTTATTTCTATTTTTAACTTGGGGGTATGCTGTTGCTCTTGGTTGAGGTTTTCGAAAACAGGTAGTGATTCTAGCAAAATTCAACAGGACTTTTGGGTTAGTTTTTTTGGATTATGGAAAGTGAATAATTGTTAATTCGCCATAAACGCGCTTAAGTAAAATGTTAATTAAAGTGGGCCCCAAAAGTG
>NZ_JBAKAZ010000413.1:0-213 GCF_038155185.1 Psychromonas aquatilis | reverse complement strand
ACGAGTTAGATCAAAAAACCGGCGTATTTTTTAAAGCTGCAGAGCCTAAAGTACATTATAAAAAATGTGATAATAATGCTCGTTACAATGTTTGTAACAGCATGGGTAACTTGAGTACTTTTGTACCAGACCCTAATAGTGAAGAGATCCTTTGTTTTTCGTGCCAATTTAATGAACCCGTACCTGCCTTGACCAGTGAAAGGCATATTCCAC
>NZ_JBAKAZ010000412.1:0-213 GCF_038155185.1 Psychromonas aquatilis | reverse complement strand
CACGCATTGCTCGTCGTGTTCCTGAAGAAAAAACCGATGAAACGCCGGATCGTCCGCCCTTTGTTGCAGGGGTATTAGGCCCAACAAATCGTACTAGTTCTATCTCTCCAGATGTTAATGATCCTGCTTATCGTAACGTCACTTATGATGAGTTAGTGATTGCTTACATCGAATCTACTAAAGGCTTAATCAAAGGTGGCTGTGATCTTATTC
>NZ_JBAKAZ010000411.1:0-213 GCF_038155185.1 Psychromonas aquatilis | reverse complement strand
TAGCTTTTCAGAAAGTGTGACAATATCATCAGGTACATGATTACTACTTAACTTTTCAATGGTAGAAAAAAAAAGGCGATGAGCTCGTGTATAAAAATCACGATCCTCAACACGTTCTGAAACATCAGACCAAGTATCGTTATCTAATAATAAAAAACCAATAACAGCTTGCTCGGCTTCAAATGAATGATGCACAGTTTTAATCGGGGAGTT
>NZ_JBAKAZ010000410.1:0-213 GCF_038155185.1 Psychromonas aquatilis | reverse complement strand
AATGGATATTAGGTTGATTAGATATTTTAAGCTTGATGCGTCCATCTTGGGGTAAGCGCCTTTCTGCAATATCTAGTTTTGCCATGACTTTTAAACGAGCAGATAAGCGGTTAGCTAAATTAACCGGAGGTGAGGAGAATTCATGTTATATGACATCAACCCGAAAACGGATACGGTATTTCTTTTGATAAGGTTCGATGTGTAAGTCTGACG
>NZ_JBAKAZ010000409.1:0-213 GCF_038155185.1 Psychromonas aquatilis | reverse complement strand
GAAAGAAACATTTCCTGACTTGGAGCTTTATCTACATGAGAACCAAACAGCGGTCTTATTAAAGCAATTAGAGCAAGGTGAGCTTGATTGCTTAATGTTAGCAGAGTTACCTGGTATGGAAAACTTTAAACAAGTAGAGCTATACGACGAACCCTTTGAGCTTGCACTATCAGATTAGCATTCATGGTCTAATAACCGTTTGATTAACCTTCA
>NZ_JBAKAZ010000408.1:0-213 GCF_038155185.1 Psychromonas aquatilis | reverse complement strand
AAGGCGTTGACCCAGCTGTAGCGATTCAATTATTAAAAGTTGAAAGGAGTAAAGATTATTTAATTGGCATGTTTAAACCTGAATTAATAAAAGCACCTACGCATAAACGAGTGTTGGAGTATCTAAGATGAGTAATCGTAAACCATATCAACGAGAAGTACAGTCCACATGGTGGTTAAAATGGAAATTTTACACCTTTTATATGATCCGAGA
>NZ_JBAKAZ010000407.1:0-213 GCF_038155185.1 Psychromonas aquatilis | reverse complement strand
TTGAGCAATTATCAAATATCGCAAAAAAATTAGGTGCTAGTGCTGAACTACAGCAACAATTTTTAACCGCTAATACCACGATTCAAGTGCTTAATATGACTAAACAGGCAGTCTTAGATATCGCGACTGTTGTCTGTATTGAAGCCTTAATATTTGCTAAAACCATTGTTCATGTGTCCATTTAGGTAGAAGTGTGGGCGGTCAATCGAACAG
>NZ_JBAKAZ010000406.1:0-214 GCF_038155185.1 Psychromonas aquatilis | reverse complement strand
TATTGATTTTCTGCGCTTTAAAATTCCACCGAATGATCAAGTCAGCTTAATTGCACAACAATTATTGATGATGAAATTGGCTGATAATGCAGCTTAAGATTCGCAGTTAAGTGTCGGTTCAAATGTGGCTGTGTTAGTGGGGATGGGGCTAGATCTAGATCTACATCAATACGGTGGTCGTGTTAATTTACATACTCAAATTCAACAAAGTTTG
>NZ_JBAKAZ010000405.1:0-214 GCF_038155185.1 Psychromonas aquatilis | reverse complement strand
TGTTAAGTGAATTATATCTATTATTGGTGTGAGGATTATATACAGGTATCAGTAAGTCCTCTATATTGTGATGCAAACTCTCGAGTTTTTATCGTCCTATAGAGGCTAGTAATGTGTTTAATTGCTAGCTAATAGTGGTGTTGTTAAGGGAGTAATTCCATTCTTTATAAAAATAAAAAGCATAGCCTAACCCTAACGTTATAATAGATATGTT
>NZ_JBAKAZ010000404.1:0-214 GCF_038155185.1 Psychromonas aquatilis | reverse complement strand
ATCTTTATATTTATCGCAGTGAGCTGATTTCTCCCATAAAGAACGATCTAAGTTCTGCGGTGCTTTCACTTCTTGATAACCAAAGGCAAGCGTTTGCTCACGAATATAACTTTCTAGCTCACGGAAAATAGTCCATCCGTTTGGATGCCAGAATACCATACCTGGTCCTTCTTCTTTAATATGGTAAAGATCTAACTCTGTACCTAATTTAAGA
>NZ_JBAKAZ010000403.1:0-214 GCF_038155185.1 Psychromonas aquatilis | reverse complement strand
CTGGCAATGATTGCCGTTGGTCGTGAAGGTTCTGAACCAGTGATGTTCCTATATGGTTCATTGTTACAACTGGGTACCTTAGCTTCATATGTGAGCTTTTTTAGTGCTGTCGCTATTGGTTTAGCCTTTGCCATGGTGATGTTTTATTCATTACAGCTATGTGGCAAGTTTATTTCTTGTAAATGGTTATTCAAGGTAACGGATATTATGTTGT
>NZ_JBAKAZ010000402.1:0-214 GCF_038155185.1 Psychromonas aquatilis | reverse complement strand
AAGATATTCTACTAGATAAAAAACTCAAAAAAATCCACGTGACAATCGATAACCTGAAAGACTATTTAGGTGTTCGCCGTTTTGACTTTGGTAAAGCTGATTCTGAAAACCAAGTAGGGCAAGTAACAGGGCTGGGGTGGACATCTTTATGCGGTTATCTATTAACCATTGAAGCTACCTCTGTACCAGGTAAAGGTAAGTTAACTTATACTGG
>NZ_JBAKAZ010000401.1:0-214 GCF_038155185.1 Psychromonas aquatilis | reverse complement strand
CTCGAGGAATTTGTCGGTATGCTAGGAATGGACGTATCTTATGAAGCTAACCGTTCAATGCATTACGCTGATTTAATTTTTGCTTGTGGTGCTCGCTTTGATGACCGTGTAACTAATATCGTTGAAAAGTTCTGTCCTGACGCAAAAATCATGCATATTGATATTGACCCTACCTCGATTTCAAAAAATATTCATGCTGATTTACCAATTGTAG
>NZ_JBAKAZ010000400.1:0-214 GCF_038155185.1 Psychromonas aquatilis | reverse complement strand
CATTTACTCCATTATCCGGATCACAACTGTGCCCTGTTCTGCCTGTGATACGGATACCTTAGGACATATGGCCTTTGTGCATAACGACAGGAACTAAACCAGTCGGCTCGCCAAAAACCGCATAATCAGGCTTAAACTGCTTTTGCTCGGCGATTTGTTGTGCACCTCACATTGTAGTCTCTTCATCTGCTCTTGCAAGAATACGTAATGGTTT
>NZ_JBAKAZ010000399.1:0-214 GCF_038155185.1 Psychromonas aquatilis | reverse complement strand
CAACTAAGATCTGAATGATGCCGGATTTAAATAAGTCAAATGTTAAACAGAAAAAAGCAATGCTCGGTTTAACCATTAATACGGATTTATCACCAGGCTTTAGACCATACTCAGTCAATGCATGAGCTATATCGTCACTTCTATGGTGTAACTCTGAGAAAGTCATTTCTTGATAGGTTATTTGTGAAAATGCTTTTTTCTGGACACTAACGGC
>NZ_JBAKAZ010000398.1:0-214 GCF_038155185.1 Psychromonas aquatilis | reverse complement strand
AACACTGCGAAACCTAGCGAAGGAGTGAACCGATACACTTTCAATAAAATAGAGTAACGTTATTTTTAAAAATTTGGGATCGCACAAGTTATACCAAAGACCGCTATTAAAGCACTGACTGTCTTGTTTATTTACGTGACGTCCGAATTGCAGGTTCATTTGATCTTGCGATTAGCTCTTCCCATTACATGGGGTTTCGTTACTCGCAAGATCA
>NZ_JBAKAZ010000397.1:0-214 GCF_038155185.1 Psychromonas aquatilis | reverse complement strand
CCTTGTCCATTAACAAACATATAAACAGTTGGCACACTCTTTATATCAAAGTGGTGGACAATTTGATGTTCGGCTTCACAGTTAATTCTAGCCAGTGTAAAGTAATTGCCATGCTCTCTTAGTAACTGCTCCAATAAGGGCAGTAAAGATTTTCAAATAGTACATTGGCTTGACCAGAAAACCACCAAGACAGTTTTGGTTTCTTAACCTTGAG
>NZ_JBAKAZ010000396.1:0-214 GCF_038155185.1 Psychromonas aquatilis | reverse complement strand
GTTTTTACTTCGAATGAAAGTAAAAACAGGATGTTCAAGTGAATAACAAAGGGTACCGCCAGAAACTAATAAGTTTGAAGCTCGTTGGATTACAGAGCCCAAATCAGAAACATAATGTAATGCCTAAGAGCTAAAGATGATATCAAATACATGGTAATGAGAATCAAAGTCTTCGATTGCACATTGCTGGTATTCAATATTTTTTACTGTGGTC
>NZ_JBAKAZ010000395.1:0-214 GCF_038155185.1 Psychromonas aquatilis | reverse complement strand
CTGCGAAAGCGGAAGAAAACCTTAATTTAATGTCCGGAATTAGTTGACCACTACAGTATCAAGCTAAGTAATTTAGAGCATCTCGCCAAAAACATATCTCCAAGGCTCGCCAACAAGTTAATTCACGAACAACAAGAATTGATCATTTTAGCTATTATAAATGTAAGCGTCTAGCAAAGCACACCTAGTATCGACTTTCTGATTGTTTAAAAAT
>NZ_JBAKAZ010000394.1:0-214 GCF_038155185.1 Psychromonas aquatilis | reverse complement strand
TATCTATATTTTTCATTACCAACATCAAATAACACTTTCGCTGAACAATTGAAATTGACCCTATTGTGTTTTTCTATGTTTTTGTTGTTAATGCGGACTTTTTCCACCTATCTACATGGCAGTAATTTGATCAAAAATATTAATTGTTTGATTTTATGTCGATAAAGGCATTTTTATGTTAATTTTAACAAATTAATATATTCTGTATTTCCAC
>NZ_JBAKAZ010000393.1:0-215 GCF_038155185.1 Psychromonas aquatilis | reverse complement strand
CATAGATAATTTCACCGTGCTCAATGGCGCTCATGGTATACACAGATTAAATAGCCGTACCTGGTAAATTATTGCTTGCCCCGATACCAATAAAGGCTAAAATTTTATCTCTATAAGTAATAGATACTGCCCCAGCACCCGTTTCATTATAAATAACCGATGCCATTGAGTGACAGCTGTCTTTGTTAACACCTTGGTTAAAGAAGCCCACTGTA
>NZ_JBAKAZ010000392.1:0-215 GCF_038155185.1 Psychromonas aquatilis | reverse complement strand
GTTGTAAACCGTATCTTCTTGCCATGTTTGCTGTGGTGTTGATGTACAGCCCCATAGTGCAAGTGTCAATGTCGATAATAGAAGTGATTTGTTTATTATATTCATATTAATTTCGTATCCTTATGTCTTTAATGTTTAACTGTATCAAACAGACATACTTATCGTTTATTAAAAGCCCTTTGGACACAAGCCGGTGCCAATAAACTAATATCTCC
>NZ_JBAKAZ010000391.1:0-215 GCF_038155185.1 Psychromonas aquatilis | reverse complement strand
TTTGGGTTCTTCTTATCGAACAGATTTTTAATAAGTTAGATCCTTGTAATAATAAAACTAAATTAATTAATATTTTTCAATATTTTATGTATTCTTATTCTCGAATGGTAGATAAAGATAATATTCGGCTTTTTAATGTAGATGAAAAATATCAGATATATAAATATATAGATTAAAACTGCTTTTATACAAAGAGACCTGAAATGGTCTTTTGT
>NZ_JBAKAZ010000390.1:0-215 GCF_038155185.1 Psychromonas aquatilis | reverse complement strand
CCACATCAAATGTTGGCGCAACAACTAACTCAATGTGTGTAATAGGGAATTGTTCCGAGAGCGGCGATAAAATCTGCATCAAGCCAGCATTTACTAAGCTTTCATCAATGGCAACCACTAATTCATGCTCTTAACCTTGCGCTAACGATTCAACCTTTTGATCAAAATTCTTTAGTTGATGTAATATCGACTTGGCAATGGGCAACAAAGATGTC
>NZ_JBAKAZ010000389.1:0-215 GCF_038155185.1 Psychromonas aquatilis | reverse complement strand
AATTCTTCGATACATGACACCATAGATGATCTTGGTATCAGACAATATTAAAGCGATTAAAATGTAATATAAAAAAGGAAACATTAAACGCTTATTTTGGTGACTTTGGTTGTATGTATGTACCGCAAATATTAGTCCCTTCATTAAAACATCTTGAAGCTGAATTTTTAAAATCACAACAAGATGAATCATTTCAAGAAGAGTTTATAGAGTTA
>NZ_JBAKAZ010000388.1:0-215 GCF_038155185.1 Psychromonas aquatilis | reverse complement strand
ACAACAAGGGCAAATTACAAACCAAAATAAGTATAACAATAAGAAAGAGATATCACATGACATCGGTCACATTCAAGGAATTAAAAACAAGATCTGCATCACTTAAGGGGTAATGATTAAATTTAAATAAGAGACTATAAAAACTCAACAACCCCTTATATATAAGTGACCAATGAAAGCACATAAATAGAAACTATAATAGCCTCACTGTAAAC
>NZ_JBAKAZ010000387.1:0-215 GCF_038155185.1 Psychromonas aquatilis | reverse complement strand
GTGAATAAACCGAGATGAGATCGCCTTTACCCACTTGAGTTAGCATGTAAGATAAATTTACAGCACCACCGCCACCAGGGCGATATACTACAGGCATATTGGCATCAACAAGCCCCGTATCTTTTAACGATTTAGCAACAGTACGAAAAGTTAAATACCATACACCGCCAGCACCTGCAGGCGCCACCTTCTTAATCGTATGAGGAGGATAGTCT
>NZ_JBAKAZ010000386.1:0-215 GCF_038155185.1 Psychromonas aquatilis | reverse complement strand
CAACAATCTTACTGCTAAATTCAAATTCTAAGTCTAAATTGACTTTACAAGCTTGATCGTCCAGTGCTGTAAAAGTCCAACCGCCACTGAGGTGTTTAAAAGGCCCCACAACTAGGTTCATCGCAATAGCTTTAATTGCAATAAATGTATATTCAGTAACAAAAGTTTGACTGATCCCTGCTTTCGACACTTGAATCGATGCTCTCATCAATTCT
>NZ_JBAKAZ010000385.1:0-215 GCF_038155185.1 Psychromonas aquatilis | reverse complement strand
TAATAAAGAAGCAGCTCATCTAATTGTTAAATTAGTTGCAGAGAGTGCGTTATAGAAAGGAATTCCTAAAATTTCTTTTTACCGTAGCGGTTTCCAATACCACGGTCGTGTTGCAGCAGTAGCTGACGCAGCTCGCGAAGCTGGTCTACAGTTCTAAGGGAAAAGATTATGTCTAAAGTAGAATCTCAAACCGGTGATCTGAACGAAAAGCTAAT
>NZ_JBAKAZ010000384.1:0-215 GCF_038155185.1 Psychromonas aquatilis | reverse complement strand
ACACATGTTGTCTTTAGCCAAGATATTGGTTCAATTATTTCAACACGAACTTCTTTAGATGTACGTGGCGCATTAATTGAAGACCGTACACTTCGTAGTCGTCTAATTTTATCTAAACAAAATTATGACTGAGGTCGTAGTTATAGTGATGGTTCTGAGCCTTCCACCGCGCGTTTTGTTGGGGGTTTATTTGTTGAATATGATATCAATGTTGA
>NZ_JBAKAZ010000383.1:0-215 GCF_038155185.1 Psychromonas aquatilis | reverse complement strand
AGTATTTAATATACATCTTAAATTTAAATAAGCATTTTATATGCATCTTAATGAGGTGGCACATGTTAACAGATTATGAGATTAAAATAATTAAAGCGAGTACTCCTGCTTTGGCTGATTATGGCGAGCAGATCACTGGACGTTTTTACGAAATCTTATTGGATAAAAATCCTGAGTTAAAAAATATCTTTAACATGACTAACCATAAATCAGGT
>NZ_JBAKAZ010000382.1:0-215 GCF_038155185.1 Psychromonas aquatilis | reverse complement strand
TTGTTCACTCGCTAGCCATAGTGCGGCTTCTAACTTCTGTGATTTTTGTAATGCAAGTTCACTCATGCCTTTACTGTCATAGGTCATACCACAAAATTGATCAGCTAAAGCATCTGTAACGATAATCTCAAAACCTGCTTTTTTAATTAATGATTCCGTAATTTCAGTAACTGATCGGCTGTCATTATTATCGGCTTGTTGCCCCATTGTACGAG
>NZ_JBAKAZ010000381.1:0-215 GCF_038155185.1 Psychromonas aquatilis | reverse complement strand
CCAGTAATACTTGCCCTTGGTCTTCTTGCTCAAAACCAGCAATAATACGTAAGTCCGTGGTTTTACCACAACCAGAAGGACCTAATAAAGACAGGAATTCACCATCATAAATGGTCAGGTCTAAATCGTCTAAAACCGTGTAGTCAGCAAATGTTTTACTCCCACCATACAGTTGCAAAAGCGGTGTGGCCTCATTCACATTCAATATTCCAATA
>NZ_JBAKAZ010000380.1:0-215 GCF_038155185.1 Psychromonas aquatilis | reverse complement strand
CATAAATAAAACACTATCATAACAATGATTACAATATTTTATGACAAACTCTTGAGCAGCAAAACGCACCTTAATTAGCTGAGAAGCCCCTTGGAAATCCACCTGCTCAACCACTGCATCGCCTCTTTCGTCATGCTTTATGTCGATGTGCTCTGGTCGAAGCAATAAACGCTCTTTCTCCCCTTTTTTATGGTTACTTTGATGCTTACTTGTTA
>NZ_JBAKAZ010000379.1:0-216 GCF_038155185.1 Psychromonas aquatilis | reverse complement strand
CCTGTCATTAAGTGTTTATAATCCCCTATCTTCTCATCACTTGCATTGGAATTTTCATTCGAATTCATCGCTACTTGGAAATTTGATGCTTCTTTAAATGCTTTCTCTATCTCTAGCTCAGTCTTTTTTAAAGCTAAACCTGTACTGGTTTTATATAGTCTCTTAATATTAAAGCGTTCTAAAGGAACTTCGATATCGGCAGCAATAATAACTAAA
>NZ_JBAKAZ010000378.1:0-216 GCF_038155185.1 Psychromonas aquatilis | reverse complement strand
AAATCGGTTCGTAACCAGTACAACGACAAAGGTTTACGACCAAAGCTTGGATGACACCCTCTCTTCCAGGATAACTGTTATGACTCATATATAAAGCAAATAAGCTCATAATAAAACCCGCAGTACAAAAGCCACATTGTGAGCCATGACACTCAACCAAAGCACTTAGGACAGGGTGCAACTGTACCAGCCTTGGATTCGGTTTTGTCGTTAATG
>NZ_JBAKAZ010000377.1:0-216 GCF_038155185.1 Psychromonas aquatilis | reverse complement strand
TAAATTTTTTGAAATTATTTCGACTGTAAGTAACGTTCCAAATTTATTTATAACAGCACTTCAAGAAAAAATCGATTTAAAAACAAAACCTCAAGGAAGTTTAGGTCTGTTGGAATCAGTCGCATTTAAAACTCCATTGCTACAAGGCACTCTTTCTCCAGTCTATACTCAGCCGAGTATTATTATTATTGCCGCTGACCTTGGTATTGCTGATGA
>NZ_JBAKAZ010000376.1:0-216 GCF_038155185.1 Psychromonas aquatilis | reverse complement strand
TAAAGAAAACTTTATCCTGTTTAAACCAGAAGAGTCTGTCGACTTGAATTACCACATTGTGTCCAACTGCCAAAAAAATGGCTTCTCCACTAATATTACCTAGCACCATGGTAATATCCGCAGTCTGATTACAGTGGTTTCTGCTGGATTGGGTATTTCAATCTTTCCAAGCTGCGTACAATATCTACACATTGATGGTTGTTGCTTTATTACCAT
>NZ_JBAKAZ010000375.1:0-216 GCF_038155185.1 Psychromonas aquatilis | reverse complement strand
CGTCAAACTACCCTTAAAGAAGATAAAGATCGCCATGAAAATAGTCCAGAGCATAGTTGGCATATCGCATTAACAGAACAGATCTAAAAAGAATATGCAGAGTATCCTATCGATATTGAACTCGTTGTTCAGATGTTATTAATACATGACAATATTGAGAATGATGCAGGGCATTTATATGCTATTGCAGAGCAACAAGATCATGCACAACAGGCA
>NZ_JBAKAZ010000374.1:0-216 GCF_038155185.1 Psychromonas aquatilis | reverse complement strand
ATTGGAACATAAGCAAGTTAGCTACGATGAAATCGATGTATCTGATGGTTCACTTCGTCGTAATTTGACAAAATTTACCGGTGGCACAACGGTTCCACAAATCATTATCAATGGTACTCCGATTGGTGGCTGTGATGAATTATATGCACAAGAACGTGCTGAAAAACTGGATGAGCTATTAAGCTAGTTTATAAAACTCAAAATATAAATTTAAGG
>NZ_JBAKAZ010000373.1:0-216 GCF_038155185.1 Psychromonas aquatilis | reverse complement strand
TTGGCTACCACTGGGCTCCGCTTCTTTAGGGGAGATGATTTCTCATGGCAAAGATAATTTGCAAGCACATTGGTTGGCGATCACCGCATTTATCTCTTTATCGAGTATTTTAGTTCTATTTGTGTTTATCGGTGAAGCTGCTGGTGATGCTTTTGACCCAAGGATAGTATTATGAATAAAGAGAGTTGTTTACTCAGAGTTAAAAATTTAGCTGTT
>NZ_JBAKAZ010000372.1:0-216 GCF_038155185.1 Psychromonas aquatilis | reverse complement strand
CAGCAATTCATCGATCAAACTTCTGAAAAAAGTTATCTTGCCGTAGTAAGAGGGCACTTAGGTGAAGGGAGCTTAGATTATCCATTAAAATATCAATACGATAAAATTGAAGATAAAAAAGCGGATATAACCAAGCCTCCTCAAGAAGCTGTTACTGAATATCTTTGTTTAGCACCAACCGAAGTGCCTATAGCTGTTGTTCCTTATGCCTCTTCC
>NZ_JBAKAZ010000371.1:0-216 GCF_038155185.1 Psychromonas aquatilis | reverse complement strand
TTCATACGAAACTGGCCGTTTTCTCACTTTTTAGTGCCGCTTAGATCGTCTGGGATGAAGTTATGATTAGAGTCTTGATTATCAATATCTCTTTCAATTACCCCTAATTCTCGGGTAATTGACAATAGAGGTAAATCTGGAGAGTTTTTTATAGAAACAGGGAAAAGGCATGAGCCTAATTTAGTTCACTCCAAAGATTCGGGTACTTCGCCAATC
>NZ_JBAKAZ010000370.1:0-216 GCF_038155185.1 Psychromonas aquatilis | reverse complement strand
TGGCATATCTGATTGAAGGCCAAGCGCTATAACCACACCAATTGGGAATGAAGCAATAATACCAACCGCTGCTAATAAAATGGTTAACATTAAGCCACCCCATTTTTCCGTTTCAACATCTTCTAGTCCAAATCCACCGCTAATTAAAATGAAGCAGACTACAGGAAAAAGCAGAATGACCGGAATTTTAGCTTTTAAGTTGCCGATATATTTGAA
>NZ_JBAKAZ010000369.1:0-216 GCF_038155185.1 Psychromonas aquatilis | reverse complement strand
CTCCCCATGTGAAAGTAGGACATCGCTAAGCGCCTCATTAAATGAACCCTGTTGACTGACGTCGACAGGATTTTTTTATATCCAAAATTCAGAGCAATACCAGCTACTATCTGCACACTTTACTATCAAGCGAGAGCGTCATTGTGCTTAGTTTAAGTCTACTATTATCTTTTAAGTGCGACTTCCATATCGGGGCGGTGACTTTAGTCTCCCTGC
>NZ_JBAKAZ010000368.1:0-217 GCF_038155185.1 Psychromonas aquatilis | reverse complement strand
AGCATACATTGAAGCGTATTCCTTACTAGCTTGTTGTGGGTGACCAAGAGGTCGAAGCAAACGAAGTTGCAGTAACAACACGTAAGGGTGATGATCTTGGTAAAATGCAAGTTGACAATTTTGTAGAACATGTAAAACAAGAAATCATGGCTCGTTCATAATTTTAATTACTCGGATGAATTTGTTATAAAAGGTGCAAAAAAAGGCCATCAAACGG
>NZ_JBAKAZ010000367.1:0-217 GCF_038155185.1 Psychromonas aquatilis | reverse complement strand
AACCAGTTGTTGATTTCTTAAATGAAGCGCTAGATGTACCTGTTCGATTAGCGACTGACTATTTAATTGGCCTTGATGTAAACGAAGGTGAAGTTGTGGTTCTTGAAAACGTTCGTTTTAACAAAGGCGAAAAGAAACACGATCAAACACTATCTACGCAAATAGCTGCATAATCTGATGTAAATGTAATGGCTGCATTTCGTACGGCGCACCGTGC
>NZ_JBAKAZ010000366.1:0-217 GCF_038155185.1 Psychromonas aquatilis | reverse complement strand
TCAAGGAATGAGGAAAACGCCAAGGTTGACTGCTCACATATTGAATATTTTTAAATTTAATACCAACTTCTTCAAAGACTTCCCGCTCAATACAGGCCGCTAGAGACTCCCCTGCTTCAGTAAAACCCGCTAACGTTGTATAAACAGGGTAATTACTTTGCTGATGACGTTTATGCAAAGCTAATAAAATTTCTTTATGCTAGCGAATAGCAACAAT
>NZ_JBAKAZ010000365.1:0-217 GCF_038155185.1 Psychromonas aquatilis | reverse complement strand
CAGTTGATGCTGGCCATGGTGGAGATGATCCGGGTGCAGTGGCTAAGTATAGTTATGAAAAAAAACTAACGTTACAAATAGCCAAACGTTTAAATAATAAAATCGATAGTCAAAAAGGTATGCACGCATTTTTTATTCGTACCGGAGTCTATTTCGTTAATTTAAATAGACGTTGTGAAATTGCACGAAAAGGACAAGCAGACTTTTTAGTTTCTAT
>NZ_JBAKAZ010000364.1:0-217 GCF_038155185.1 Psychromonas aquatilis | reverse complement strand
CGATTGCCACTAATGCAGCATTAACTCATTCTCAGGCGACAAATGTGTCAATGATTGCGCGTGATGGTTTTGCAAGAGTCATTAACCCAATTCATACCATTCGTGATGGCGATACTATTTTTACCCTTTCAACTGGTCAACATGAAGCTGATGGTTCTGTTATTTGCTCTCTTGCCGCGGAAGTGATGGCGATAGCTGTAATAAGGGCGGTTAGAGC
>NZ_JBAKAZ010000363.1:0-217 GCF_038155185.1 Psychromonas aquatilis | reverse complement strand
ATAAATAAAGTTATTTAAAGACTAGCAATATTAGGGGTTGTATCTTATTTATAGAGAAACACTCTATTGTCAGAGCTGTAATTTCGACAGTATTCTATCTTTTAATCAAGATAAAATCCAATTTTCTTATTCACTCCTTATTGATTTACAAGAAATGCGCGACACAATGCCCACTTCCCGTTTATAAAAATAAGGTAAACAACTGATTTAATATAGA
>NZ_JBAKAZ010000362.1:0-217 GCF_038155185.1 Psychromonas aquatilis | reverse complement strand
TATTCACTGAGTGATTAAACTTGAATAGACAAAATACTGATTAAGGGTGTGTAATGCAAATCATTGAAGATCCAAAGCAACTTCGTAATGAAATTAAAAAGCATAAAAGCCAACGCCATGAAATTGGTATCGTGCCAACAATGGGCAATTTACACCAAGGTCATTTAACGTTAGTTAAACAAGCGCAGGAATACGCCAACATACGCGTGGTCAGTAT
>NZ_JBAKAZ010000361.1:0-217 GCF_038155185.1 Psychromonas aquatilis | reverse complement strand
AATAAGCTTATTTTTGCATTGCACGTTGATCCTCATAATATGTAATTAATCAATTATATCAAACGTGTTAGTAAAGCGAGCCAACAAGGCTTGGCGACTATTCCTACTACTATTAAATGAGAAAAACTGATTAACCCTTTCTTAAGATGTGATCAACCGAGTTTATTATATAGCGTACAAAATATTCTACCTAAACCACTTACTTCTGGTGAGGCTT
>NZ_JBAKAZ010000360.1:0-218 GCF_038155185.1 Psychromonas aquatilis | reverse complement strand
ATGCCATCGCTCATGCCTTATCAGATATTGCGATGGCAGTTTAAGCTGCAATACATAAACCTTATGTTTAAGAGTTTTGTCAGTCTTAGTGAATAAAGATACATTAGAATGACCGACAATAAAATGTAATCAATAAGTTAAGTCAAATTTAAGTGTAGGTTGAATGGCGTTTTATTTTGGTTTTTACACAAAAATAGACATTTAACTTCGTTTTAGAA
>NZ_JBAKAZ010000359.1:0-218 GCF_038155185.1 Psychromonas aquatilis | reverse complement strand
ATAAGATATCATCAGCCATTAATACTGGGTAACTGAATAGACCAGCATTAATATTCGTCACATATTATTGTGATTTATCTTTGAACTGTGTCATACGGTTTAATTAACCCATTTGCGTATGAAAGTTTAAAATCCAAGAAAATTCTGCATGTTCAGGTACTTGAGATTGAATAAACAGGGTGCTTTTTTGTGGGTCAATACCGACTGCCTGCTACATT
>NZ_JBAKAZ010000358.1:0-218 GCF_038155185.1 Psychromonas aquatilis | reverse complement strand
CTAATGCAGCAGCACTGTATGTGGCATTACTGCCATCATTTGTTTCGTTCTCATCTAACCATTCAGTGGCTAATGCAAAACCAGATAACTCAGTCTCTGATCTTGCGCTATCGTATTCCCAAGCCCATGCCTGTGTATCAAAACCAGGAAAGTAAAGAAGGTAACCTAGATCATCTTCATCTCCGTCATCACATTCGTTATAACAACGATCGAATAGC
>NZ_JBAKAZ010000357.1:0-218 GCF_038155185.1 Psychromonas aquatilis | reverse complement strand
AATGGTTTTGATGGGGTTGATGAAACGGTGCCAGCAATACCATTAGTACTAAAATCACTATTGATGAAGGCGACTTTAGTACAATTGGTATTGATGGGGTTGATGAAACGGTGCCAGCATTTACACAAACAGGGGCATTATCAGTCAATGAAACCGTTGCTAGCTTTAGGCTTGATACGCCAACGGGCTCTTACACGGTAAAGGGTGAAGATGTTACT
>NZ_JBAKAZ010000356.1:0-218 GCF_038155185.1 Psychromonas aquatilis | reverse complement strand
CAGTTTTTCCATGGATGAATAAATCTGTAAAATCATTAAAGGCAATAAAATATAACTAAGGCCAAATATCTCCGCAAACTGGCTGTATAACATATCCAGTGGCTTATCTATTATACCAACAAATTGTAATACTTGATTGATCATGCCTTTTTACCCAATAGAAATTGGATCGCATAAATTCGTACTAAGGAATTGGTCCAAAAAGGCACAATTAATAG
>NZ_JBAKAZ010000355.1:0-218 GCF_038155185.1 Psychromonas aquatilis | reverse complement strand
AATACTGAATATTTTGTGATTCATATCGCACAATTGATTTGTAGCTATCTTCTTAGGGGTATTTTTGTGACAAATAAATGTCAGGGAAATAAAGGCTCGTATTAATAAGAGTCTAATTATATAATAGAAACTTTAAGTTGGCTGTAGTATTCGCTTTTATTTAACATCTAATTAAGTTTATGCAGTCATTAATATTGTTCTAGTTAGTTGAATTAGTT
>NZ_JBAKAZ010000354.1:0-218 GCF_038155185.1 Psychromonas aquatilis | reverse complement strand
CCTGCAGACTCTGCAGTTAGTAATATTTTGCCAGAAAAACAATTCACGAATTCGCTAAAATTAGCGAGTGGATTTTTGGCTTTATGGTTAATTTTAATATCAGGTAACGTTGTTAATGGTAAATTGATTCTACCTGATTTGGGTGAAGCAAATGAAGTTGCTTGCAATTGGTACTTTGGAAATTAATTAATACGTTTAAAGCATTGCTCTTGTCGTTG
>NZ_JBAKAZ010000353.1:0-219 GCF_038155185.1 Psychromonas aquatilis | reverse complement strand
TCTGCCGTTTCATAAACATCAAGATCTGTTGTTTATTGATCATTAATTGCCGTGACTCGACCACGCATAATCGCAAATCCATCGCTGTGTGCTAGCGCTAAGGTATTAAGTTTATGTAAATACCCCTGCTGCTGTTCAGGACTAATATTAATTGAAAATACATACGGAGAATCAGGAGAAAGTCTTTGTTGCCAGTCACCTAATAAGTCACTTTTAATC
>NZ_JBAKAZ010000352.1:0-219 GCF_038155185.1 Psychromonas aquatilis | reverse complement strand
ATCATCAATGCAAGTAACGTCTAAGTAAATGCTTATGAAAGCAAAGAATAAAACAAATCGCTTTGCTAGTAACCTTGCTATATATGACTTCTATGAAGTTTGTTTAGGCTTTTGCTTTTACGCAGGCAGCGAGACTAAATAATTACTTATTGAAACTAGTTATACCAATTCCGTTAAATAAGTTTCCAAATATGTCCAATCTCGATAGCACAGCGATAT
>NZ_JBAKAZ010000351.1:0-219 GCF_038155185.1 Psychromonas aquatilis | reverse complement strand
TTTTATCAAGTTATCCAACTTGTCAAACATTCAGTTTTAATAAAAAACAGAAGACATTAGTTGAGACCCAAGAAAAGCTAAATAACCTTCTACTAGAAAAAGAAAGCGAAGATGCTTTATAAGAAAATAGAGCAGATCTTAGTGCTTCTTTTATAAAACTAGCAAGTAGCAAATATAGACTTAAAATATGGAATAAAGGGTCTGCTACAGCTAAGAATG
>NZ_JBAKAZ010000350.1:0-219 GCF_038155185.1 Psychromonas aquatilis | reverse complement strand
AGTGAATAATATGCTTAATCGTAAACTTGCTAATAAACTCGCCCAGTATTTAGAAATTCATCAATTCAAAGATTATTGTCCTAATGGATTACAAGTAGAAGGGCGCGAACAAATACAAAAAATAGTGAGCGGTGTGACAGCAAATCAAGCATTGATTGACGCGGCCATGGAATTTAACGCCGATGCGATTGTTGTGCATCATGGGTATTTTTGGAAAGG
>NZ_JBAKAZ010000349.1:0-219 GCF_038155185.1 Psychromonas aquatilis | reverse complement strand
CCTAAACGCGGTTGTCTATTAGCTAACAAATTTAAAGGTAAGCGTTTTGACTGTGGTAGTGAACCTCGTTATATCGAAGCAACTAACTTCGTTTATGAAAATCTATACGAAGATTAGAGTAATCTAGATACTTGCTTGGAAATTAATATCAGACACCACGTTGTCATTATAGAAATCATGCAGTTACGCCATCGTCAACTCCAGTTACTTCACAAGTTC
>NZ_JBAKAZ010000348.1:0-219 GCF_038155185.1 Psychromonas aquatilis | reverse complement strand
CTAAAATTAAATCCGGTCGGAATGTTAGCGATGTTTGCAGCACTAATGAGTATTGTTAAAGGCAGTTATTTCATTAAAACTTTAGGGCCTAAAATTCATTGGTCGACAGTGCTTTCATGGCAGTTAAATATCGGCGGACTATTAATAAGTGTCATTGCATTTCTACAAGCATTACATTCGCAAGAGCAATATTTAATTGCTCTGCAAAACTTTAATCTA
>NZ_JBAKAZ010000347.1:0-219 GCF_038155185.1 Psychromonas aquatilis | reverse complement strand
CCACTCCCCAGCTTCTAAATTTACTCGCTTGTTGCAGATCATTTAGGGACCATATCACTAATTTTAGCCCCGCTTGTAAGATCTCTTTTGCCATCTATTCAGATAATATTTTGTGATCTAAGTGCATGCTATAGAGGTTTAATTCTTCAAGCTGACTTAACAAAGTAAGGGTATCATGTTCAGTGATATAACATAAACCAACGCTTGGCATTCTTTTAC
>NZ_JBAKAZ010000346.1:0-219 GCF_038155185.1 Psychromonas aquatilis | reverse complement strand
TGGTCCCCTCTTCAGAGAAGAACTTAATGCCATTATCGTAATAAGGCTTGTGTGACGCACTGATCACAATACCGGCAGTTGCACGAAAAGTAAGAGTTAAATAAGCAATCGCAGGTGTTGGCATTGGACCAACTAATGCAGTTACAACTACTCCAGAGGTTAAACCAGCCTGTAAAACCGCTTCAAGCATATAACCTGAGATTCGAGGATCTTTACCAA
>NZ_JBAKAZ010000345.1:0-219 GCF_038155185.1 Psychromonas aquatilis | reverse complement strand
CTGTAACAAAGAAAATGAGGTCGCCTTGTTAGAGTGTTAGCCATACCAACTATTAATTTGAATTGTTCTAGCTGTTGCATTCGCCCCTAATTGTTTAATTTTAGAGACTATCTCCTCGATAATAGGCGCAGCAACAGGGTCACAATTCTGACAAATATCAATGGCAAACTCGCATAAACCATAAGACTGCTCCAAAGTAAAATTAAGTTCAGGGTAATC
>NZ_JBAKAZ010000344.1:0-219 GCF_038155185.1 Psychromonas aquatilis | reverse complement strand
GTTGCGTCCATGGATGGAGAAAAACGAAGCGCAGTCTGAATTTTTAGGTGGCGCAGGAAATATTATTGAAGGCTCAGACAGCGTGCCAATTTTGAATAAAATGCTATTAGATATGTCGATGGGTAACACCATGGGGGTAGGATATAATATTGGTTCACTGGTTACCAATGAGCTATCAAAAGTCACAAAAATGCATAAAAAAGAACCTGTGCATGCTAG
>NZ_JBAKAZ010000343.1:0-219 GCF_038155185.1 Psychromonas aquatilis | reverse complement strand
CACACGGATAAGACGAATAGTTTCATCTTCACGCGTTAACTGGCGACCTAGTAACACAGGGGATGATGCTGGACGATACTTTAATAATACGTCACGCGCATGGTTAAGCTGCCAAGCACGTTTTTTCGATACTGGGTTATAAAAAGAGATAACAAAATCACCTTCACCGGAACTATGAATACGCTTATCAATGGTTTCCCAAGGCGTTAACAGATCTGA
>NZ_JBAKAZ010000342.1:0-219 GCF_038155185.1 Psychromonas aquatilis | reverse complement strand
TTAATATTCCATGGCTTCCTGAAAAAACAAAAAGCATTAATGAATTGAATGTAAATTATCGACCACTGCAAGAATCTAAGAATGACTTCTTTCAGCAGCTTGTTGATAATAACTATTTCAAGTAATGGAAGCAGCCGTTTTGTAAAATTATATTTTTGAATAAATACCCTAAAGAGTGGTGTTCATTATTTGCGTCATTTAAACTGCGCAGCTAACGCT
>NZ_JBAKAZ010000341.1:0-219 GCF_038155185.1 Psychromonas aquatilis | reverse complement strand
TATCGGAATCTGAATGTGAAACGATAATGATGAGTTTCGACTCTTTCATGATACATTTCATTCGAGTGTTACATTTCTCTTTAAAGTATTTATCAACAACACTTAACACCTCATCAATAATTAAAATATCGCTACGGAAAGAAGTCGCAATCGAAAAAGCCAATCATGAGACCATACCGCTAGAGTAGGTATCTGTTGGCTTATGAATAGAATCTCATA
>NZ_JBAKAZ010000340.1:0-219 GCF_038155185.1 Psychromonas aquatilis | reverse complement strand
ATCGCAATGTACTCCATCTCTGGCGTGATAATCCCCTGACGAGCAAAATGTAATTGCGTCACACATTGCCCTGTTTTAGCACGTAATGGCTTAGGTAAATAAGCAAAGCGTAATTCATTTAAAGATTCGTCCGCTAAACGCTCTTGCGCAAAGTAAGAGGTGACATTATCTAATGTTTCTACATCTTCACGCGCTGTAATCCAAGATTCACGTAAACGC
>NZ_JBAKAZ010000339.1:0-219 GCF_038155185.1 Psychromonas aquatilis | reverse complement strand
TAAGTAAAATGCAACAAGGTAAAAAATGAAGTGCTTTGTTTTATTAACTGCATCTGCAAGGGAGGCTGAAAAAAGGACTCGCAGAGCTCCTCCGCTCATGAGACTAAGCTGCCGCTTAATTCGCCCACCGCCCCAAAAGAACACTCAATTTCTATCTCGGGGCAGTGACTTTAGTCTCCCTGCTTGCGTCAAAATAAAAAACCAAAACAAACTTCATAT
>NZ_JBAKAZ010000338.1:0-220 GCF_038155185.1 Psychromonas aquatilis | reverse complement strand
TCGTGGTTTTCACTACTTGCAGGTAATGTTTGAATCAATAATCCAGCTGCTTGTTTAGGCGATGAATGACTGTCTGCAAATAAGCATATTTTAGTTGCAAGTTGCTCAGATTGGACAAAGTAAACCTCTAAACAAGCGGCCAATGTTGCTTATTCTAATGCCACTATGCCTTGGTAACGCTCTCCATTTTCAGGCGTGATTGTAATCATAAGATTACATT
>NZ_JBAKAZ010000337.1:0-220 GCF_038155185.1 Psychromonas aquatilis | reverse complement strand
GCAAGTCTGGGTTTTCAACGAGCCAATGAAGTGCATGACTACCCACATGCACTCTCTCTGCCAGTACTTCTGAATCAGTTTCTGCTACCTTGCCTTCTTCTGACATACCTAACTCCTTTTATGATATTATCTAATCAGCAGTTGCTTATTAAAAAATAGCCATTGAGTTTTATAATTTTGGGTAGGTTTTTGTTTAAATTGAGATCGTAGTAACTGAACC
>NZ_JBAKAZ010000336.1:0-220 GCF_038155185.1 Psychromonas aquatilis | reverse complement strand
AGTTAATCGCTTTGTTAGATGTAAGAAACCTGAGTATCGATATTGAAAGCGCGCTAGGTAAAATTCGCGTCATTGATAAAGCATCGTTAAGTATTGTTGATGGTTGAATTCATGGCTTAATTGGTGAGTCAGGATCGGGTAAAACACTTATTGACTAAGCTATCTTAGATTTACATGAAACTAATTGGAATGTTACTGAGGATCGGTTATTTCTATGTCA
>NZ_JBAKAZ010000335.1:0-220 GCF_038155185.1 Psychromonas aquatilis | reverse complement strand
AATCAACAACCAGGACCAAATTTTCAAGATCTAAACTTACAAGATTCAATCGTAAAAGTTGTAAATGAAATGTGTTTCGAATCACCGTCTCCAATTCAAGCACAAACTATCCCACACCTATTTAGAGGTGAAGATGTATTAGGTCTTGCACAAACAGGTACGGGTATAACAGCGGCATTCGCATTACCACTATTAGCTAACATCGATGTGTCTAAAAACC
>NZ_JBAKAZ010000334.1:0-220 GCF_038155185.1 Psychromonas aquatilis | reverse complement strand
CTTAAACAAAAGCAACCACTCTCACTTATTAAGTTTGCTTTTGTTTAAGCACAGTTAATAAAGAAAAGCCTAATCCTACTAAACCACCGTAAACCAATGAAGTACCTACGACAGTATTTTCAAATGCACCTAATACCGAAAAAGCTATACCATCAGCAGATAAAGCCAGGTTGCCTGAATATACCATAAAGAAGACACTAGCCAAGATTAAACTAACAAT
>NZ_JBAKAZ010000333.1:0-220 GCF_038155185.1 Psychromonas aquatilis | reverse complement strand
AAAAAGCACAAGCGGATGCTTTAGCAAAAGAGCAAGCAGAAAAAGCAAAAGCTGATGCGTTAGCAAAAGAGAAAGCGGAAAAAGAAAAAGCCGCTAAGCTCGCTAATGAGAAAGCGGAAAAAGAAAAAGCCGCTAAGCTCGCTAAAGAGAATGCGGAAAAAGAAAAGGCAGTTAAACTAGCGAAAGAGAAAGCGGAAAAAGCAACAGCAGCTAAACTAGC
>NZ_JBAKAZ010000332.1:0-220 GCF_038155185.1 Psychromonas aquatilis | reverse complement strand
TGTATTTAACGTTAGTATTATCTTTAGCTGATATGTGCGCTGCGATACCGGCTGCAGGCGGTGGTTATTGTTTTGCTCGCCAAGCTATGGGACCTGCTGGTGGTTAGCTCACCGGGTTAGCGGTACTAATAGAATATACACTTGCTCCCGCGGCGATTGTGATTTTTATTGGTGCATCGGTATATGAGTTTTTAGGCTTTGATGGGCCAATTGTTTATGC
>NZ_JBAKAZ010000331.1:0-220 GCF_038155185.1 Psychromonas aquatilis | reverse complement strand
ATTCCGCTATTCATATACGTTTTGATATTAAAAGTTCTACGTTACCTGAATTTTATAAGCAACGTTTATTAGCATTATCCGACCATCGAAACACCGAAGATGGGGTGATTATTATTAAGTCTCAAGAGCATCGACCTCAAGAGAAAAACAGAGAAGAAGCTTTAAAGCGTTTAAAAGAGTTAATGTTAGATGCAGTGAAAATAAAAAAAAAGAGGCGAGC
>NZ_JBAKAZ010000330.1:0-221 GCF_038155185.1 Psychromonas aquatilis | reverse complement strand
AGTGATTTAATTCGCTCACTAAAATCACTATAAGATTGCGATGAATGATCTTGAGAAAGATCCCCAGTACACAAGACTGCAGAACATTGTTCTGTATATTTCTTAGCATGTTTAATAACAGCGTCATAACTATCGACTCTTTTTATCCCTAAAAGATCTACCGTATGGTCAGCAAAAAGATCAGTGTCAGTGATCTGCAATAAATTAATATTGCCTTGAAG
>NZ_JBAKAZ010000329.1:0-221 GCF_038155185.1 Psychromonas aquatilis | reverse complement strand
AGCGATAGCTGCAGCCATCTTACAAAATGGTGATTTTGGCAAAACCGAAAAAGCCAATAACATTAAACAGAACCAACAGAAAAAAAGCACCTCTAAAGAAAGTATTAAAGGAGTTATTAATAATATCAGCAATATAGACTTTCAAAGAGGACGTCAGCGACAAGGCAATCTGTTTGTGTATTTGGATAATGCCAATATTGCCGTTGATTTACACAGTCGAG
>NZ_JBAKAZ010000328.1:0-221 GCF_038155185.1 Psychromonas aquatilis | reverse complement strand
TTTATTATGCGCAAGCTTTATTTCATAGCTTAGCGGAAGTATTTGGTACCTCAATCGGCTCCACGGGGTTAATTATTACCATGACCCAGTTGGGTTATGTGTTAGGGGTAGTGCTATTAGTGGCGCTTGGTGACCTTCTTGAACGACGTCGTTTAATTACCATTGTTACCGCAGGTTCAGCAATTGGATTAGCAGGTGCAGCAATGTCTACTGGGATTGGC
>NZ_JBAKAZ010000327.1:0-221 GCF_038155185.1 Psychromonas aquatilis | reverse complement strand
AAAATAGCTTCTGATGATGGAGAGTTGGAACATTCGGTTATTTTATTAAAACCAAACTCTACAGAATCACGATCGGTGTATTTCAAGACAGTTGGCACTCATTAGCTAATTTTTATGCGACTTCTTTCTTAGTAGCAACTGGATTTAATGTGACAGCTCCAATTGCATTACAGTCTTCAACCTCCCCAGACCAACGCAGTGGGTTGTTAGCCCTAGCATCT
>NZ_JBAKAZ010000326.1:0-221 GCF_038155185.1 Psychromonas aquatilis | reverse complement strand
AAGAGATACCCGTCGAGTTAAATTTCTCAATCGTATATAAATCAAATGTAACTGTTGCCATCATATTAGAAATACTAAAAAGTACTTAACCGGTACCATCAGAGTTTTCATGGCGATGGAAGATATTCATATCGCAGTAGCGAAAGCCTGAGGTTAAGAAAAACTGTAATGACTCATGCCCACCTAATCGGTTATCCCGTTTAGCAGCGACGTTAAAAATA
>NZ_JBAKAZ010000325.1:0-221 GCF_038155185.1 Psychromonas aquatilis | reverse complement strand
GGCTGCAACACCGCCCACGATCGCAGCATAAGCTAATACAGCAACGCCAGGCATAACGGCTTGCACATCTTTAAAGCAATGTTTGTTATGAAATAAAATATTTAGCATGGAGGCGATAGCAACGGGTAGCAGAGTAACTAGTAGCATAAAGCGGAACATCCCCCAACCATCCATATCGACTGATTGGCCCACTAAGTAATTCAACCACAGCGGTGTTATCA
>NZ_JBAKAZ010000324.1:0-221 GCF_038155185.1 Psychromonas aquatilis | reverse complement strand
AAGTGATAATAATACCACCTTAAATGGTGTCCGAGATCATTAGACCACTACAGTCAATAAAACAAAGCACTTCGTTCTTTACCTTATTGCATTTTACTTAGATGAATTTTGTTTTGGTTTTTGGGATTGACGCAGGCAGAGAGACTAAAGTCACCGCCCCGAAGCGAACGTCAGTACTACTAGTAAGGTGCAGTCAATAAAACAAAGCACTTCGTTCTTTA
>NZ_JBAKAZ010000323.1:0-222 GCF_038155185.1 Psychromonas aquatilis | reverse complement strand
AACCTTAACCATTGTCTGCCAACGAGTCGAGCCTAATGCAAGTGAGCCCATTGTTAAGCTTTTAGGGACAATGAAAATAGCATCTTCATCAATCGAGAATATAGTCTGGATAATGGCAAAGCCCATCGCAATACCAACAATTAAAGATTTACGTTGGTCAAAATCAATCCCGAATTCATTGTTTAAATAAACACGGGTATTACCATCAAATAGCCATAACTC
>NZ_JBAKAZ010000322.1:0-222 GCF_038155185.1 Psychromonas aquatilis | reverse complement strand
GAATTAACTGCGCAGCTTGAAGAAGATGAAACTGGTATGTTCTTATGTACTGCACATCCTCCTAAATTTAAAGAAAGCGTTGAAGAAATTTTAGGAGGTGACATCTTTATTCCTGAAGCACTGGCTTCTCGTGCAGATTTACCAGTTCTGTCAAAAGAATTTCCTGATGATTTTGCTAAAGTACGTGAGTTATTAATGGCGCTTAAAACGTTATGTTTTTAT
>NZ_JBAKAZ010000321.1:0-222 GCF_038155185.1 Psychromonas aquatilis | reverse complement strand
AACTTTGTTTCTGGGCTGATCGAATGGGGTGTAGGCATTTCAATTTATAGAGAAGGAAAACATGTAGAGTCATGTATTTATTTGCCTGAAGTGGATCAGGTGCAAATAACGGGTATGCCTATTAAAAAGTTTACATCTAGATTTCGAGGTCTGTCTTCATCATGAACTAAACAAGATCTTGAACAATTTCCTGAAGGGTGTGAGTATCGAATTGTTGGTTGC
>NZ_JBAKAZ010000320.1:0-222 GCF_038155185.1 Psychromonas aquatilis | reverse complement strand
GTGTCCGCATCTATCGATGTTTTGACTTGTGTGACGCTATAGCCATCGACGCAAAACCCTGTAAAAATTAAATGGATTATATCGTTGATAGATAAAGTAAATGCTAGCATAGACTGAACCGGTAACCAAGCCGTCATCTGCACTGGAAATGAAAATAATAATACGACATAACCGGCCATTGCCGGCTTAAAGATAATATGTCCAAGTCCGCCGTAAAGGTGC
>NZ_JBAKAZ010000319.1:0-222 GCF_038155185.1 Psychromonas aquatilis | reverse complement strand
AAAGAAGCAAAGAGACTGACTCCGGATTGTTTTCTGATCTAATCTCACCAATATGATTTTAACGCAACGCCTCAGGAAGCACATCCATGTGCTTTCTGAGACTACAGCAAACGTCCTGTTTGCTGTTGCGAACCATATTGGTTGATATTAGGAAAACGCAACGGAGGTGTGTGGTTATCGTGATAGTGTTATGCGTATTTTTGTTTAATGGCTTCAGTGATT
>NZ_JBAKAZ010000318.1:0-223 GCF_038155185.1 Psychromonas aquatilis | reverse complement strand
ACGAATGAATATGCCTAATAGATTAAGCGATTATATTTGCTGTTTATTTAAAGCTTATAGTGTCGATCAACCTTAATACGAATAGCTATCAGAACTTGAACGTTATCAAAAAGTAAAACTGAAATGGCAAGGTTTAAAAGCAACGACTAACCCTGCTGATTCTTTTAAAATTACTAATAATGAAAATGTATCTATTACTGGGTACAAGCAAAAGCCATAACCA
>NZ_JBAKAZ010000317.1:0-223 GCF_038155185.1 Psychromonas aquatilis | reverse complement strand
ATGATATGTCACTTATTATTGAGATTTATTGGCAGTCGTGAATTTATAAAACAAATTATAACCTAATTTAACTTGACGTAAACACTTGTGGTCACCTATAGTTTGCAGGTAGACAAATCTGTTGACTTTATTTAAAAGATTAAGTGAGAGTATTATTTAAAACAAGATAACAAAGCTGAGCAAAGCTTAAGGGTAATATTATGTGCACTATCAATTCTCAATC
>NZ_JBAKAZ010000316.1:0-223 GCF_038155185.1 Psychromonas aquatilis | reverse complement strand
AATGTTCTACGCCAGATCGTATGCGTGGAGAGCTATTTTTATTGTTAGGTGACTCTGCTGGTGGTAGTGCAAATCAAGCAAGGGATCGTGAGTTTCAAGAGATTATGCCGTTACGAGGTAAAATTAAAAATACCTGGGAAGATGAGTCGGAGGTAATTTTAAGCTCTGAAGAAATCCATAATATATCAGTATCGATTGGTATCGACCCAGGCTCTGCGAATTT
>NZ_JBAKAZ010000315.1:0-223 GCF_038155185.1 Psychromonas aquatilis | reverse complement strand
GTGTTGTTTCAGCCCAAAAACCACGGAATTCAGAACGTATAGCTGTTAATACTTCAACACCATCACGTAAGAACTCAATTTGGTCAGTAATATTGATTGAACCAATCACTAACGAGTTAGATGATAAACCGTGTCCAGCTAAGGAATTCAATACAGCTTCTTTATCTTCTCGTTTAACTTGAATCACAGCAACTAGCTCTTCCGAGTACAATGCAGAGAAATC
>NZ_JBAKAZ010000314.1:0-223 GCF_038155185.1 Psychromonas aquatilis | reverse complement strand
TCGCATCTTCACTGGCAGCTTCGCATTCTGTGACCGCAGCAGAAGAAAGCATACATTCTGATACTATAAATACAATGACAATAATGGGAAAAACCTATAGTAACACTGCAACAAAAACGGCATTAGAGCCTGAAGAAACAAAACAAGCAATTAATATAAATGATAAACTACAGCTACAAATTCGTTGAGAAAAATCCCTAGGTGAAACAATTAAATAAACACC
>NZ_JBAKAZ010000313.1:0-223 GCF_038155185.1 Psychromonas aquatilis | reverse complement strand
ATCTCAGCTGCAAGGTTATTCACTTCTGCCATTGCATCCACGGTACTGTAACCATCTGCAGCATCTCCTAATACCTCTAAAGCTGAGTTACCGTTATATAGAGATAGTTGTGGAGAACCTACGCCCCAATGCGAAGAAGTAAAGGCTGAAAAGGATGTTGGGATCATTGCAGGTGGAAATACAGCTATATTAAAAGCGGTTGAAAATGCAGAGGATAATAAAC
>NZ_JBAKAZ010000312.1:0-223 GCF_038155185.1 Psychromonas aquatilis | reverse complement strand
ATCGTACTAGGCGGTTTTATTATTTGTTTGCAATTCTATACTATGCAGCTGAACAAGCAAAGGACAGTCAAGCTTAATTAAATAAACCATATTAAGTAGTTATCGCTTATAAATAACTTGAAAATGAGATAATTGCAGGACTTTAATACTGTTTATCAAAGTTAATTCTAGTAAGATATAAGTCATAAATTTATAAAGGAGTTACAAATCGATATGCTAGACG
>NZ_JBAKAZ010000311.1:0-223 GCF_038155185.1 Psychromonas aquatilis | reverse complement strand
GGGTCGAAGCTAATGAATCCACCAGCTTCTTTGATTTTATGCTTGGCTTAAAATGTAGTGCTACGACTCGGTTCATTGGCTAAAGCAATTGAGCAGATATTCAACCATTGGCCTTGTTTAAATTCAGGGATATCAGTTGCTTGTAAAAACTTGTCCGCACTCGGCTTTACCATAAAATTAAAACTACGTTCACCGCTACTATCTAAATCGACAACGACAGTGG
>NZ_JBAKAZ010000310.1:0-224 GCF_038155185.1 Psychromonas aquatilis | reverse complement strand
TGATGAGAACCCTCGTACAGAAGATGAGAAAGCCATTGAGGACGATATTAAAAAAGGGTTAACCCAAGCAGATACTGCAACACTTATACATGATCGTAAGCAAGCTCTTATGCATTTACTCGCCACCGCGAACAATGGCGATATCATACTTGTTGCTGGAAAAGGCCATGAAGTTTATCTAATTTTTGGTGATAAAAAAGTACATTATAGTGATCGTGAATGCT
>NZ_JBAKAZ010000309.1:0-224 GCF_038155185.1 Psychromonas aquatilis | reverse complement strand
TAAGGTGACAGGGTGAGCACCTGGGTAATACGCTGCATGACTCGCTGGATGCACATAAACATTTTCATAAGGCATTGCTTTACGTCGGAATGTTTTTTCATTTAAACCAGTTGATGAAACGGCTAAATCAAAAACCTTACATATAGCGGTTACCTGTGTTTTTTAATAGGTTTCTTGAGCACGAAAAATAACATTTGCAGCCAAACGACCTTGTCGATTCGCAG
>NZ_JBAKAZ010000308.1:0-224 GCF_038155185.1 Psychromonas aquatilis | reverse complement strand
TTCTTGCTGATTGATAAAATCCAAACAAGAAAATACCGAGCAATGCGATACCCGCACCGACCATAATACCGAAGTCAAAAAACATTTGAATAACACCAGGGATTCTATTTTTAACCGCCATATCTATTTGCTCTTCCGTTGCATCAACAACATTTTGAGCATAACGCTTAACCAATAAGCCGTAACATAAATCAACTTTTTTCTCTTCAAAAGTTCTAATATTC
>NZ_JBAKAZ010000307.1:0-224 GCF_038155185.1 Psychromonas aquatilis | reverse complement strand
GAGCAAAAAGCATTACAAAGTGATTCTGATGAACCGATTATTAAACGACTCAGTGATCTACAAGCTACCTTAGATAATAAAAACAAAGAATACGAAGCGTTAGATGAGATTTGGAAAACAGAAAAAGAGGCATTGTCAGGTACTCAAGATATTAAACAAGCACTTGACCAGGCACGTTTAGACCTTGAAGTGGCGACTCGAGCTAGCGATCTCACTCGTATGTC
>NZ_JBAKAZ010000306.1:0-224 GCF_038155185.1 Psychromonas aquatilis | reverse complement strand
GACTCTGCTAAAATTAAGGATGAGTTGGCACGCTTATCTGGTATCAAACCCGCTTAAGCGACTATCCACACCACAATAGTGTTGTTAGAATATAAAATGGTTAATTATTTTCCAATAACTCGATATAAATGCACCTAAATAAAGCAACAGCAAATAATTGTTTAATATGCAAGCTAAATAATTTTAAAATGGTTAATAATTAACCTTTATTCTGATTGAAAAAG
>NZ_JBAKAZ010000305.1:0-224 GCF_038155185.1 Psychromonas aquatilis | reverse complement strand
ATTACTGAGCATGGACAGCCTTCTGCATACCTTGTAGATGTTTATGATTTCGAATTTATGCAAAAACGTATGCTAATTCTTGAGGCTCTTGCTAAAGGTGAGCAGGCAATAAGTCGCGGAGATACATTGTCTAATGTTGAAGCTAAAGAGAAAATGAATAAATGGCTGAAATAATTTGGTCAAACCCTGCACTCGAGGATCTGAATGATATAGCTGAATATATT
>NZ_JBAKAZ010000304.1:0-224 GCF_038155185.1 Psychromonas aquatilis | reverse complement strand
TAAAATTGCGCTACGCCAAGAGGTACTTTCAGACGAAGAAGGGTTGGATAACGCTTCTTCTGTTTTGAAATAAAAGCATACTCGCACTAACTCCATACGATTGAGGTCATTAATACTGATTAAGTAATCGCTAACTTTACTTAGCAGCAGACAATAGGGATCTAAGTGCTCATTTTAGAAATGTTGTTCTTGAAAGCTTTTTTTATAGGAAGTTGATATTAACT
>NZ_JBAKAZ010000303.1:0-224 GCF_038155185.1 Psychromonas aquatilis | reverse complement strand
GCCAGCTTAGTCTCATGAGCGGAGGAGCTCTGCGACTCCTTTTTTTAGCCTCCCTTCCAGATGCCACTTTCGGGGCGGTGGCTTCAGCCTCCCTTGTAAGTGAAATAATTAAAAGAAACACTTCACCAGTTACCTTGAAGTGTTTTCTTCAATGAATTTTATTTATGCCTTTCGATTTGACGCAAGCAGGGAGACTAAAGTCACCGCCCCAGGTGAAGTTTTGG
>NZ_JBAKAZ010000302.1:0-225 GCF_038155185.1 Psychromonas aquatilis | reverse complement strand
ATTAGAGCGTACTCGTTCTTATTTCTACAGTGCTTATAATCTTGTTGCATTAACAGCTGTTGAAATGGTTGCAGATAAAGCTGATTTTTCTTTTTGGGATACTAAAGCAGAAAACGGAGCGACGTTATTAACAGGTATTGATTTCTTAATTCAAGCATCTAATGGTGCTGAGTGGACTTATAATATTAGTGTGCAAGGTGTCGTGCCAGATTACTTTATTCCTAG
>NZ_JBAKAZ010000301.1:0-225 GCF_038155185.1 Psychromonas aquatilis | reverse complement strand
CCTCGTTCAATTAAGCCGGCGATTGAGCTTGATAACCAAGTACCACATTCTAACTTCACCATATTGGCGACTGAGCGCATCAGTGTCGCTGCATTATTATAAGTTTGTTCAGGGGTGGAGTAATACATAAAGGGTAAATCAGCAAAGATTAATGCCTTCTCAGTCGTGCTTGCCACTGAAGCTGTGTGATAAGCAAAATAATCAACAGTGACAGGCAGGGTTGAG
>NZ_JBAKAZ010000300.1:0-225 GCF_038155185.1 Psychromonas aquatilis | reverse complement strand
ATATTGAAAAAGGACAGTTATCAACTAACTATGCTAATTCTTTAATTGAATAATCTGCCGACAATTCAAGTTCTAACATTGCAGATTAATTATATACTGATGTTAGTTCTATGGATTTTATAACTGGCTTGCTTGAAAACTATTCAGTGATTTTCTCTACTGTAAAAAAAATGGTTAGTTCTGCTGATAAAGATGATTGTGTTGAGATTTATAGAGATTTTGATG
>NZ_JBAKAZ010000299.1:0-225 GCF_038155185.1 Psychromonas aquatilis | reverse complement strand
GAAAAAACAAGCCGATACAGATGTGATTACCTTAACCTTACTTAAAAACCCAGATATTATTGCTGATGTAGCAAACGCTGAGAATCGTCCATTATGTGTCGGATTTGCTGCGGAAACAAAAGACATCGAAGCTTATGCTTTAGGTAAATTAGCACGTAAAAACTTAGATTTAATTCCTGCAAATGATGTATCGAATAGTGCTCAAGGTTTTAATAGTGATAATAA
>NZ_JBAKAZ010000298.1:0-226 GCF_038155185.1 Psychromonas aquatilis | reverse complement strand
GTACAATTTCAGACGCCATAAAACGTGAAGAGCGATCGGTAATATTATCTTCAGGGAAGTAGAAATCTGACTGAGGTAAACTATCTTTTGCCCATTGTCTTATTTTCTCTACATTATCGCCTGACTTAGCGGACATAGGTAAAATATCTGCAAAATTAAAACGCTCCCCTAATTTTTGAAGATGTTGCAATAACAGCGCTTTATCTTCAACATTATCAATTTAATT
>NZ_JBAKAZ010000297.1:0-226 GCF_038155185.1 Psychromonas aquatilis | reverse complement strand
GGTAGCGCGCAGTTTTGTTCAATGTAACGCCAAGGTAATAACGCTGGGGCTTGGAAAACATACCAATATAAACGATTTAAACGTGCATCTTCTGCATCGGTGCCGTTAACTTTTAAGGTCCCCGAAGTTCGTCGTTCTAGATCTGCAATCACCCTTAATAGGCTTGTTTTACCGCAACCAGAAGGGCCAATGAAAGAGACAAAGTCACCCCTCTTAATCCTTAAGT
>NZ_JBAKAZ010000296.1:0-226 GCF_038155185.1 Psychromonas aquatilis | reverse complement strand
AATCAACGTCGTAAAGATTTTTGTCATGGCGGAAGCAAGCCCAATGCTGCGCATTATGCCTTAGCTGAGTAAGAGAGACAGTTTGATGGAGAGTTCTTACTGGTCACGCAAAATATCGATAAATTACATGAACAAGCCGGTTCAAAGAATGTTATTCATATGCATGGTGAGATATTAAAAGCGCGTTGTGCTAAAACAAATCAGATTATTCCATGGAAAGCAGATC
>NZ_JBAKAZ010000295.1:0-226 GCF_038155185.1 Psychromonas aquatilis | reverse complement strand
ATTGCAACAAGCAACAGCAGGCTTAGATGCGGTACAAACTCCATGGCTTAGTGGTTACCTTGCTGGCGTAAGCCAAGGTCCAGTAACAGCAGCGGCTACTACACAAAGTGCAGGACAAACCTTAACTATCCTTTACGCGTCTCAAACGGGTAATGCGAAAGGCGAAGCGAGTCAACTAGCTGAAACCGCAAACGCCGCGGGCCTTAAAGTAGTCCTTAGAACAACT
>NZ_JBAKAZ010000294.1:0-226 GCF_038155185.1 Psychromonas aquatilis | reverse complement strand
TTACTCAGTGCTCGAATCACAACAATTAAATCAAGATTAGCGAAAGTATCTAAAAAACGTGAGCAGGGTCGTCGTTCTCGCTAACGTAATGAAGTGCCAACAGTCTCTTTGGTAGGGTATACTAATGCTGTTAAATCAACGTTATTTAACCAAATAACAGAAGCAAAAGTATATGAAGCCGATCAGTTATTTGCGACGCTAGACCCAACATTACGTAAAATTTCAG
>NZ_JBAKAZ010000293.1:0-226 GCF_038155185.1 Psychromonas aquatilis | reverse complement strand
CAAGTAAGTATCAGACATCCTTAAATGCAGATATTTTTATTGCACCGCATCATGGTAGTAAAACCTCTTCTAGGATTGAGTTTATTGAAGAGTTCGATCCTGAATGGGTGGTGTTTACTGCGGGTTATAAAAATAGATGGTATTTTCCAATTTATGATGTGGTGAAACGCTATAAAACTCGAGGCATTAAAGATATAACCACTGGACATTCTGGTTTTATTCGTTT
>NZ_JBAKAZ010000292.1:0-227 GCF_038155185.1 Psychromonas aquatilis | reverse complement strand
TTCGTCAAATATCATACATATACAGATATTATCCTGTTGCTCTAAGACCATATATTTATCTGATTGCCCCTCTGTGGTTGTTAATACGGCGAGTTCTGCATTATCAAATTGCATTTGCTGCACTGGCGATTCTTGGAATAAACTGCTCTTAGGGATAATAGTATTATGAAAAACATGAATCGCTAATAAATGCAAAATTATCTTACTAGGATGTGACTCTTCAAAAT
>NZ_JBAKAZ010000291.1:0-227 GCF_038155185.1 Psychromonas aquatilis | reverse complement strand
ATCAGTGAATACGAGCAACACTTTTTACCTGCCGTAGAAGCCTATAAATGTGCATAAAGGTATAAAGAGCCCAATGTTGAAAGCTTTCGTGAACATTGAGAGGTTTACCTGCAACCGTTGGAGGATAAACTGCAACAACATTCCTACTTAAACGCCGATAAAGAAGGCATAGGCGATATTGCTTTAATGCCTTTTATCATACAGTTCTCTAAAGTTGAGCGACAAAG
>NZ_JBAKAZ010000290.1:0-227 GCF_038155185.1 Psychromonas aquatilis | reverse complement strand
AAATGGTATTAGGCCAGAACGCCAAATGGCAGCCGATTCAGTCGCCTCACAAATTGACATCACCGCTGCCCCAATCTATGCTGCCGTGGTTTATTATTTAGCTCAAATAGTCGATATCGGCGCAGATATCACATTTCTTTCCATCTTACTTGTTTCTGTTCCGGGTACTTTATTCGGGACATTGATGATGTCGCTATACAGTCTCAAACGAGGTGCGGAACTAGAAG
>NZ_JBAKAZ010000289.1:0-227 GCF_038155185.1 Psychromonas aquatilis | reverse complement strand
CCATCAGAGAATTGCTCTTTTTGACGCCATAGAACTTCTGGTAATACTTGACCATCAAACGCTTCACGTAGATTGTTTTTCTCGATACGGCCATCTATGATCATTTTAAGTTCAGGGTTAGTACGCATTGCAACGTCCATGAACTCTTTAACTAATAATGGTACACGTGCTTCAACACACCAAGCTGACATTGATTTCTTCGCTCGTAGACAGTCAAACATGTGTAG
>NZ_JBAKAZ010000288.1:0-227 GCF_038155185.1 Psychromonas aquatilis | reverse complement strand
TTTCGCCTGTTGGTTTACCAGTATGTGAACCTGTTTCAGACTCGATTGTTAACTCAAATAACTGATTCTATGTTAATGGTGGGAACTGGTTAATATCTAAGTTAAGTGGTTCGCCTTTTTTGACTAACCCCAAAGAAATCGGTGCATCCAAGCCATCTGCTTTCGTCCAAAACTGTAAGGCTTTGCCTTTTGGTAGTTCTACCGCACCTAATGGCACGAGTTGGATC
>NZ_JBAKAZ010000287.1:0-227 GCF_038155185.1 Psychromonas aquatilis | reverse complement strand
CAAGTTGTAGTGCCCAAGAATTCATTAAATGAGCGATTGCAGATTCACTTCCTGCGATATGTTCAGCCATTGCTACTCAAGCATCATTGCCAGATTGGATAATAATGCCGCGATTTAAATCATCAACAGTTACCTCTTTTCCAACTTAGATAAACATTTTTGATGAATCAGGAAAGTTTTTTTACCAAGCATTTTCAGAGATGGTTACTTTATCAGTTAATTTTAGA
>NZ_JBAKAZ010000286.1:0-227 GCF_038155185.1 Psychromonas aquatilis | reverse complement strand
GAGCTGATCAAAGGGAGTGATACGTTAACCATTTTTCTTTTCGCTCTTAATATTCATTTTAATAAGTACATCTTCAACAATTACCCCGCCGCCATGCACTATTAATAATGGTCGCTTTTCTATCGCTAGATATTCAGTTAATGCAGAAAATATATTCGTAAGTGCTTGTTCACTTTCTAATACTGCGCCAGCAATTTTAATTAATAGTGGCTTTTTTTGTGTTTGAG
>NZ_JBAKAZ010000285.1:0-227 GCF_038155185.1 Psychromonas aquatilis | reverse complement strand
GTTAGCAATACACATTAGCCATGAACTTTCTCGGCGTCACTATTGGGCTAAAGCACTATTACTTAAACACTGTTCTACAACATTAGTCTTGCCGGTACTTGTAGCTATTATTGGTATGATTTCCATTTATGGAAACAGCGGTATCCTTGCTTCCAGTTTTGCTTGTTTTGATAGTGAACTGACTTTTACAATTTATGGCTTAAATGGTATTTTACTTGCTCATGTTT
>NZ_JBAKAZ010000284.1:0-227 GCF_038155185.1 Psychromonas aquatilis | reverse complement strand
TATTAGGTGGACTAGGCGTATTATCTCCATCACGTCGTCCTGAAATCGCTCGTTTAGGTTTAAAAGCGGTAATGGCTGGGACATTATCTAACTTAATGAGTGCAACCTTAGTAGCTATCTTCTTTGCATTAAGCATTATGTAATATAAATACCTTTTAATTGAGGCACTAAAATTGGTGCCTCAAGAATGAATTTTAGGCGTTACCTTTTATGTTGAGTATCGACAT
>NZ_JBAKAZ010000283.1:0-227 GCF_038155185.1 Psychromonas aquatilis | reverse complement strand
TTTATGGCGACCCACAATTGATTCAAGTTGTAATTGAGGGTGAAAACGTTAAAAGCCACCCAATAATTGAAGTAATAACACTTCGCTCAAGTCTTCTTGTAAACCAAAAGCGACTTTAGTCTCAAGTGTATTTCCACCTAGTCGATGCAGTGCTTCATCGTTTAATTTCAGCATACGACGAGCAAAAGCCAAAATTAATTCCCCTGCCTCGGTTGGTCGAAGGTGCC
>NZ_JBAKAZ010000282.1:0-227 GCF_038155185.1 Psychromonas aquatilis | reverse complement strand
CTGATTTTTCGTTAAGTCAAAAAATTACTGGGCGCGATTCAGCGAAAGACGATCGCCACATAGAAATTGATTTAGGAGAGTCAGGTTTAACTTATCAAACTGGTGATGCTTTAGGTGTCTGGTTTGAAAATGATGAAGCACTAGTAGATGAGCTAATCGCTGAATTAGGTTACAACGCTGATTATAAAGTAAATTTAAGCATTTCTGGTGAAGATAAGGAATTTAGC
>NZ_JBAKAZ010000281.1:0-227 GCF_038155185.1 Psychromonas aquatilis | reverse complement strand
TATCGTTGACCATAGTGATCAACAACACTACCAAGAAGTGAAGAAGGCAGCGCCTGTTGATATCATCTTAGAAATGCTTGATAATCAGAATTTAGGTGATGATCTACCTTTGTTAAATAGTGAAGGTAGAGTTGTCGTGATTGGTAGTCGAGGCACAGTTGAAATAAACCCACGTGAATTAATGTCTAAAGATGCTTGTTTCATGCGGATGTCAATGTTCAATGCAA
>NZ_JBAKAZ010000280.1:0-227 GCF_038155185.1 Psychromonas aquatilis | reverse complement strand
CGCCTCTATTAATGCGCAACGAGCACGCCAACTATGAACGGTATTCACCCAAGGACGTACTACAAAATTAACTCTTGAACTCGCCAGTTCAGAGACTGCAATCGTAGCTTTCGGGTACTTTAAAACATATTCATTGCCTACGACAACAGTTTCTAGTATTAGTTTCACTTGCTTTAAATCAGCTTGATAACTAACACCAATAACCAATTCGATTCTGCGTTCCGGGT
>NZ_JBAKAZ010000279.1:0-227 GCF_038155185.1 Psychromonas aquatilis | reverse complement strand
TTCAAGTGCATCTGCACCGGCTTTAACTAAAGTATCAATAATGTTCATAGATTGTTCGCGGTCAGGATCGCCAACTGTCACAAATGGGACAAAGGCACCGTGGTTCGCTGCTTCTAGTTTTTCAAATAATTTTGCGTATCGCTGTGCCTGTAGATCATGTGCCATTAGATCATACCTCTCTGTTCAAATATGTCTGCGACGGGGAAGATATCTTTATCACCACGTCC
>NZ_JBAKAZ010000278.1:0-228 GCF_038155185.1 Psychromonas aquatilis | reverse complement strand
AAGAAATAACTTTTTCGGCAAACTTTATTGAATCACGCACTTTTTTAAGTTTTGAGTCTTACATGATTTCGGCACTCGTTTACCTATTGCTAGCCATATTGATGCGACAAACCTTCTCCTTAATCAAGCGCATTACTTTTAAAAACCCATCTTTGTAGGAGAGTAGTGAATGGTACAGTTTACTGATTTGGATATTTTAAAAAATTTACTGCTTGCAGCTCGATGGAC
>NZ_JBAKAZ010000277.1:0-228 GCF_038155185.1 Psychromonas aquatilis | reverse complement strand
GATCCTGTTGAATATGGCCTGTTCGACTATAACCGTCTAGTAAATCGATAGTGCCAACGATCTTCTAAACAGCTTGAAGCAGGAAATTTGTATTACCTGCTTCAACTTTATTGACGCTAATTTTTATCCAATTAAGCTACATAAATCAGATCGATATACGTCAAGCGTACATGCAGTTTTAAATCAGCATCTGTAATATCCCCCCACCAGTAATATTTTCTGCGAATG
>NZ_JBAKAZ010000276.1:0-229 GCF_038155185.1 Psychromonas aquatilis | reverse complement strand
TCAATTACCTGTTGTATTACCTGAAGATGTGATATTGAATGGTATTACTTCACCATTCAAAGCAGTTTTAGAGTGGGCAAAAACAACTTACCATGGTCAACCTGCAACACACGAAACAGATACTTTTGATACCTTTCTGGAATCAAGCTGGTACTACGCACGTTACTGTTCACCACAAAGTGTGGACCAGATGCTGGACCCAGAAAAAGCAAACTACTGGTTACCAGTA
>NZ_JBAKAZ010000275.1:0-229 GCF_038155185.1 Psychromonas aquatilis | reverse complement strand
TGCATCCCAACCAAACAATTTTTAAGAGCTTAAATTAAAGCTAATATTTTCCCAACCAGCAAGGCTTACCAGCTAGATACAAAGAGCAAACATAGCCAGATAGATTGCAGTACCTGACCAGTCGATAACTTTACGGATCATATTCATTCCAATCATAAAGATAACGGCTTGCATAATCCACATTGATGAAAATCCTATCAATCCTAAATAAGATAAACCTAAAAATTCA
>NZ_JBAKAZ010000274.1:0-229 GCF_038155185.1 Psychromonas aquatilis | reverse complement strand
TCAGCAACGATTTCACGCACGATGCCAGGTAACTCAGTACCATCAGGTTGTGTAAAGCTAATAATAGTACCTATCTCTGCAGGCACAACAGCAGTGAACTTACTCAACTCAATATAATGAAAATTATCTGGGTTAGGAAAACCAAATGCATCTTCAGGCGTCAAAGTCAAAGACTCTGAGCTACCTTCTTTTAAGCCTAATAAGCAATCCTCAAAAACAGCTGTTAGGC
>NZ_JBAKAZ010000273.1:0-229 GCF_038155185.1 Psychromonas aquatilis | reverse complement strand
ATAAAATCTAACGGGTCATAAAAAGAAATAAATTGAAGTGAATTTTTTACACTATTAATAAAATCTATCTCTTTAATGACTGTCATCAGTCGCTCCCAAAAAATAGTAAACCGTTTTCCATAAAACAATGGTAATATTGAACGCCTTATACACATAATTTTTTGTTATAAAAATGTTGCATAAATACGAAAAAATGACTTATAAATGAGCGATGATCATAATAAAACCC
>NZ_JBAKAZ010000272.1:0-229 GCF_038155185.1 Psychromonas aquatilis | reverse complement strand
GAAAATAGGAATTTTCATTAGGGTCATACCAGTAGCACGCATTTTAAATACAGTTACTAGGAAGTTAACATAAGTTAACAAGGTACCAAGTCCCGATATCTGCAAGGCCCAAATATATTAATCGACCCCCACCCCAGGGCTAAAGGTCAACTCCGATAGCTGAGGATAAGCAACCCAACCAGTCTTAGCAAATTCACCTAATACCAAAGAGATATTCATTAATATTGCA
>NZ_JBAKAZ010000271.1:0-229 GCF_038155185.1 Psychromonas aquatilis | reverse complement strand
ATTCCTAATATCGTACTTTACGACTTCCATAACAGTCGTGCGGCTACTTGCGTGGTCGATTACCTTAATGGTTATAAAGGCTACTTGCATGTTGATGGCTATCAAGCTTATGGTAAAACGCAGGCTACCCTCGTAGGTTGTTGGGCGCATGCTAGGCGCAAGTTCATTGACGCGAAAAAGCTACAAGGTAAACATAAAGCAGGTAAAGCCGATGTCGTATTGAGTCTCA
>NZ_JBAKAZ010000270.1:0-230 GCF_038155185.1 Psychromonas aquatilis | reverse complement strand
TAGCGCGTTTGCTTGAGCAGCGTAAGCCATTAGAATTGCCCAAATAAAAGCAAGTCCCAAAAAAAATTGAGGAAGGTGTGTAAAGCGCTTCATAAAAGGATAAATAAACGCTAATAAAAAACCAATGAAGGAAAGTTGAATAGTTAATATGTTTTGCGTAAGAAGCAGCAGACAAGAGCAGCTAGCCAGCGCTAAAAAAAGAATAACAGCTTCTTTGCTGGTGGCTCTAC
>NZ_JBAKAZ010000269.1:0-230 GCF_038155185.1 Psychromonas aquatilis | reverse complement strand
AGCTAATGCAGATTTCAAACCAAGGTAACTAAATAGACTACCACTAAAAGACAGTGGACCATGCATCCACATGCCACGTTCATAAACAGTAGTAAATTGAATCGTTTCTTCGCTCTTGAAACGTTCACGATAGCAATCCATTAACTGTTTATGTTAGCGCGTATTAGCCAACATAAACAAAAATAAATTACTGATTATGTCTCAACTTACAGATATTAAATTAATCTGTT
>NZ_JBAKAZ010000268.1:0-230 GCF_038155185.1 Psychromonas aquatilis | reverse complement strand
GATGCTGCTGAGCAACTGTTAAATAACAAATATAATGAAGCTATTTTCACTACCAATTTAAAACAAAAGGCTATTGGCTTTTTACAAGCAAAAGGTCATCGTTTTGATACTATCTCGCTTGGAATTGAAGCACATAATGCACTTTATCCGACGCCTAGTTTTAGCAGTGTAGACGTAGCAAGTAGCTTACTATCAAAAAAGTTTAAACACGAAATAACCGATAGCAAACA
>NZ_JBAKAZ010000267.1:0-230 GCF_038155185.1 Psychromonas aquatilis | reverse complement strand
CCCTGAAACTGGGTTATTAGCGTTAAACTCATATGAGAATCGTGTGTATTCTTTTACAGATGAAAATCAACAACGCTATGTGGGGAAGTTTTATCGTCCACAACGATGGAATCAAGCACAGTTATTAGAAGACCATTCATTCAGCCAACACCTATTAGATGCTGGTGTTGACCTTTCTGTGCCTTTAACATTCGATGGTCAAACATTGCATACTTTTGCAGGTTACCAGT
>NZ_JBAKAZ010000266.1:0-231 GCF_038155185.1 Psychromonas aquatilis | reverse complement strand
GTGTATCACCCGCTGCTTTTTATTCATCATGTGAAAGTGAAACATTACCATCGGTATCAATTTTATCTAAAGCTTTTAATAAACGGCCTTTTGCTTCATCTTTACTGATCACACCTTCACTGTCGGCATCGATTTTAGTAAAGTCAGGTTTATTGTGACCCTTACCACGGTGTTTATCACCCGCAGCTTTTAATTCATCTCGAGAAAGTGAACCATTACCATCGGTATCAA
>NZ_JBAKAZ010000265.1:0-231 GCF_038155185.1 Psychromonas aquatilis | reverse complement strand
AGCAGCTATAATCTAAAGAACCGCCAATCGGATTATTTGCAGCATCTATCTCACCCTGCTTAACTTTTCCTCTTTTTTTCATTTGATTAAAATACTCAACGACCTTTTGATAACCTTACTCGATTGACTGCCACTGAATATCTTTTAGGCGCACAGATAAACCTTAACTACTCATTAGCCATGCAATCCCACCTCCCCTTACACCAGCACCGATCACCGCGCCTGTTTTAG
>NZ_JBAKAZ010000264.1:0-231 GCF_038155185.1 Psychromonas aquatilis | reverse complement strand
AGTGTTTTTAGTATGGGAGGCATTACCTGGCTTTTAGGGAAGAACCATACTTATCTCTATTTACCTTATTATTTGAAAAAATACGATAAATATTTTTAATTTAAATTAAAATAACTAAAAAATTGCGCTTTAAACTGTATTTTCGACATATTAAACCTTTTTATTGTTACCCTTTTATCAATTAAACCAAGCAATTAACACTGAGCAATAATATACAAAAAGAGTAGAAGC
>NZ_JBAKAZ010000263.1:0-231 GCF_038155185.1 Psychromonas aquatilis | reverse complement strand
ATTCCATTCGTGCAAATACCGACCACTTTTCTTTCTCAAGTAGACTATTCAGTTGGTGGTAAAACAGCAGTTAACCACCCACTTGGTAAAAAAATGATCGGTGCTTTTTATCAACCTCAAGCTGTTGTGATTGATATTGAATGATTAAAAACTTTACCTGATCTTGAGTTTGCAGCTGGTATGGCTGAAGTTATTAAATAATGCATCATTTATGACAAAGCATTTATTACT
>NZ_JBAKAZ010000262.1:0-231 GCF_038155185.1 Psychromonas aquatilis | reverse complement strand
CGGTAATGTTGTTGATGAAGATGCCCTTGCGAAGGCATTGCAAGTTCTCACATTTAGAGCTGCAGGCGTGGATGGTTATAAGGTCGAGCCTCTTCCTACTTCATCTCCATAAATGGACTTAGATAATATTGTTCTTTTCCCTCATATCGGCTCAGCAACAGCATAAACACGACTGGCTATGATTGATTGTGCAATAGACAACTTAGTCGCCGTGATAAGCGGCGACTAAGT
>NZ_JBAKAZ010000261.1:0-232 GCF_038155185.1 Psychromonas aquatilis | reverse complement strand
AAACGTATGTTTGCAGCAGTGGGGAATCGGGGTATTTATTTACATCGAGAATAAATTGGTGATCTAATACTAGATGTTGCATGTGGTGAGTGGCGATTTTTAACGGCAGTAGAAATTGCTTCTTTTACTAGTAAACAGTAAAAGAAACAAAATCTTCATCTGCAAGTTATATAAGTAATTTAATGAGTAACATATTGAAATAAATAGATAATAGCTGAGCTCCGATTAAATA
>NZ_JBAKAZ010000260.1:0-232 GCF_038155185.1 Psychromonas aquatilis | reverse complement strand
ATAAAATTAAACTTAGTGAAGAGATGTTCGAGCATTCAGGTGTTAGAGTTGAATGGCTAAGATTATATCAAGATGAGACGAATAAAGTTTCCTAACCTTTATATTAATAGCTTACTTCTATATATACTGAGCGTTATCAACATGCTCAGTATATTGCTCGTCATGAAGCCTCTCACTAATAAGTAACATAACTATACTTTTTTTTTTCTCATAAAATAACTAAGCAAGATTA
>NZ_JBAKAZ010000259.1:0-232 GCF_038155185.1 Psychromonas aquatilis | reverse complement strand
GCGATTAAATACTCAAGGCTAACGCCTAAAGATGCGTAACCAACTAAAACAGGACCAGCAACAGATGCTAAACCACCACACATCACAGCAAATAACTCAGCACGTGTCATATATTTAATGTACGGCTTAACCACTAATGGCGCTTCTGTTTGGCCCACAAACACATTTGCTGCAGCTGACATAGACTCTGTTCTGCTGGTACCTAAAAACTTGTGTAATGCACCACCAAAGA
>NZ_JBAKAZ010000258.1:0-232 GCF_038155185.1 Psychromonas aquatilis | reverse complement strand
GAACACTTTCATTGATTTACTGAATGGTTGGATTGGTCGATGGCTGATCGCGGAGTGGTTTTAGATGGTATCTATTATTGCCCACATCACAGTGAAGCAGTAATTGGCGATTTCAAAATAGAGTGTGAATGTCGTAAACCAAAACCTGGTATGTTGAATAATGCCATTGATGATTTAAAAATAGATATCGAAAAGTCAATTTTAGTGGGCGATAAGGTATCAGATATTCAAG
>NZ_JBAKAZ010000257.1:0-232 GCF_038155185.1 Psychromonas aquatilis | reverse complement strand
ATCTGCATTAACTTTTATAGCATACGCAACTGTTTCAAACAAAAAAAATTTACCGACGAACTCACTGTTAACCGCTTTTGATTTAAACTCAACCGTACGCGAAGCACAACAGGGTGAATTGCTATTAGCCATTCCAGAATTTGAATCGTTACCGGCTTACTTTACACGCGTTGCAGTAAAAGAAAATGTTAAAGGACATATTTTAAAAGCACTAAACCATGCCTCTATTATT
>NZ_JBAKAZ010000256.1:0-232 GCF_038155185.1 Psychromonas aquatilis | reverse complement strand
AACCAATGGGCTTAGATGAATCAATTGAGCCTAATTCAGCCTATGGCCATGCTCAAGAGATCTCAACTGGTAAAGATACGACTAGCGGACACTGGGAAATTACAGGTGCTCCTGTTTTATATGAATGTGGATACTTTAAAGAAAAACAGAATAGCTTTCCAAAAGCACTATTAGATCATATTGTTGAGCGTACAGGTATTTCGGGCTACTTAGGGAACTGTCATTCATCGGG
>NZ_JBAKAZ010000255.1:0-232 GCF_038155185.1 Psychromonas aquatilis | reverse complement strand
GGACCAACAAGTCAAGACCCACGTGTTGATGAAGCACGAGATGAGGTTTTATATGAGTTAGAGATTGATTTCTCTCATATGCCTGAAGGTGAAGTACCAGAGCCTTGGTTAGTTGATAGATTGTTACGTAACTTATTAGTTGATTTAACTGGTAATAAACATCGTGCAGAATTCTGTATTGATAAATTATATTCACCAGATTCATCAACCGGTCGTTTATGTATTTTGGAGT
>NZ_JBAKAZ010000254.1:0-232 GCF_038155185.1 Psychromonas aquatilis | reverse complement strand
CCAGCAAGAGGAGCCACATTTTTTAGCTTTGATTATTCGAAGTTAAACGTAAGAAATTACGATAAATATTTAAAGTTCTTTAGCCTAGTTGATAGTGCTATAGAAACACTGTTAATCCGTATTGTGATTATTCAGTATTAAAAAATTACTCTTTAGCTTAGTTGGTAGGGCTATAGAAACACTGTTAATCCGTATGGTGATTAATCAGTATTAAAAAACAATTCCTCTTTAG
>NZ_JBAKAZ010000253.1:0-233 GCF_038155185.1 Psychromonas aquatilis | reverse complement strand
TTATTTAATCTCCTTCTGATACTGAACTATGGATTAAAACACAAAATCCAATGAGTGATTATAGACATGAAGAAGTTACAGTAGGCGACCGAATTCGTTTACTCGGTATTGAGTTTAATACTAAAAGACGTAACCGTCTGAAAGCCATTATCACTGAGATCAATCAAAAATATATGAAACTATCAGTATTACAAAGCTATGGTAATTGCCCTAAATATATCCAACCTAAAACC
>NZ_JBAKAZ010000252.1:0-233 GCF_038155185.1 Psychromonas aquatilis | reverse complement strand
CATCTTGGTAAGAATCATCCCTGCTATAACGTTTCAATGCAGCTTCCCACTCAGGTGTTGCTACCATATTTTGTAGCGGGCCACGCCAATTTGCCACAGCTTCTTCTGACATCTCTTTTGGACAAAACAAGCCACGCCAGTTTTCAAAGATAACATCAATGCCTTGCTCTTTTACTGTTCGAATTTCAGCAATCAGTCAAGTACAAATACGTTTATCATCAGATTGTGCCAAC
>NZ_JBAKAZ010000251.1:0-233 GCF_038155185.1 Psychromonas aquatilis | reverse complement strand
ACACAAGTTGCTTATTCATAAAAACCCACACATTCAGTACATAAATCTGCATATATTTCATAGATTTCTTCACCAAATGTAATTCCTTCATTAGGGCATTCAGGATCGCACATATCGCAATTGATGCAACTATCTACAATTAATAAAGCCATATTATTTACTATGTGGATGACGGGTATCATTACCCTGCACAAGATTACGCATTAATAAACCATGCTCTAATTCAATTTCTT
>NZ_JBAKAZ010000250.1:0-233 GCF_038155185.1 Psychromonas aquatilis | reverse complement strand
CACGCCTCCAACAGTTTCTTTCACAGATATCTTTACAAATGAAAGTAACCCTTCATTATCGGGTTTTGTTGATGATGATAGTGCGACAGTTATCGTGACGATTGATGGTGTTAACTATACAGCAACAAATAATGGCGATGCTAGCTGGACATTACCTGCAGCTACACAAGCTTCGGATGGCAATGCAATGACGATAACGGGTAATACTGATGTTACAGTCACTGCTACAGACA
>NZ_JBAKAZ010000249.1:0-233 GCF_038155185.1 Psychromonas aquatilis | reverse complement strand
ACAGTGCATCGGGCGTCATATCCGCCACTATCTCACAATTATCCATTAGAATAACCAGATCAACATGACGATGTAATACATCTTCTAAAAGATGCTCAATGATAACAATAGTTTTACCTGCTTCACGATGCAACTGATCAATAATTTAAATAGTTTTTTTACTGGTTTTAGGGTCTAAAGCCGCTAACGTCTCATCAAACATTAAAATATAAAAATAATCAAATAAGATTCCC
>NZ_JBAKAZ010000248.1:0-234 GCF_038155185.1 Psychromonas aquatilis | reverse complement strand
AAACTTTAACTGAGTATTGAGCTTTACTATAGCGTTGATCCTCATCATAAACCAATTATGTATTAATTTGATTGTAATACAGAATACAAAAATGACGGATATTAATTATATTGAACAATAACAAGTTACTATATTTTTTACTACTTAGGATATAATAACCAATATAATCGTATAAGCGGTAAACAATCCATGTATTTTTACTTGGTGGTGCAGTAAGAGATCAATTACTAGGCA
>NZ_JBAKAZ010000247.1:0-234 GCF_038155185.1 Psychromonas aquatilis | reverse complement strand
AATTCATTTCCTTGTATATATAGATACTTAGAGCGATTGCATATAGCACTCCAATGGCAGCGGCCTCTGTTGGAGTTGTTATTCCTACGTAAATACAGCCAAGAATTATAAGTGGCATAAATAAGCCAAGGGCTGCTTATTTAGTTTTTACTTTAACCTCACTTCCACAAGCTGATAAAGACTGGATCTCATAATGATTACACTGGATGTCCATGTTTCTAGTTAAAATATAAT
>NZ_JBAKAZ010000246.1:0-234 GCF_038155185.1 Psychromonas aquatilis | reverse complement strand
TACCAAGAAATATTTGTCGAGATGCATAATTTATTTGGTGATACACAGAGTGTTGTTGTCAATGTGGATGATCCGGGCGGATGGGAAATTGCATCAATTTATGAAGGCGATAGCGTGGAAGATGTAATGAAATATGTGCACATTGATGTAGAAGCTATTCGTGATAATTACCGTGCATTATCATCATCACGTGTATCTGAAGCGGATCAACATAGTATTTTAGATGAATTAGAG
>NZ_JBAKAZ010000245.1:0-234 GCF_038155185.1 Psychromonas aquatilis | reverse complement strand
GGTAAGAACTACTGATGCAAAAAGTGTGTTATCAGCTAATTTCCCTGCACTAATAACCAGCACTAACATAATAAGAATAGAAGGAAGGGTAAAACCTAAAAATGCACTAATTGCGCCTTTTAGACATGCGCGATGATAACCAATGGCAAACACCACTTGGCTTGAACCCGGGCCGGGTAATAATTGGCTCAAGCCAACAAACTCAGCATATTGTCGCTCACTTAGCGAAGATAA
>NZ_JBAKAZ010000244.1:0-234 GCF_038155185.1 Psychromonas aquatilis | reverse complement strand
ACCGATTGTATAAGGATACAAATCATGGTAATGCTCTCAGGCGCCGAAATGGTAGTGCGCTCACTACAAGACGAAGGTATAAATCATATCTTTGGTTACCCAGGCGGTTCAGTTCTAGATATATATGACGCAATTTATCAATCCGATGAGATAGAACACTTTTTAGTACGCCACGAACAAGCCGCAGTACATATGGCAGATGCTTATTCGCGCTCTACTGGTAAAGTTGGCTGT
>NZ_JBAKAZ010000243.1:0-234 GCF_038155185.1 Psychromonas aquatilis | reverse complement strand
CCGTAAAAAGGCAACATGATTTTTTGGGTAATATTATCTTCAGATATTTTTTCAGGTAAGGTGCTGAATAGTGTTAAGCCATTTTCTGATAAAGAAAACGGATTTGTTATTTGGTAGGTATCCTATTTATTGCGCAAAAAATTAGCAAGATCGAATGATACTTCAACATATGCAACTAATATATTGTCCATTACGACTGGAAATTGCAAAGCAAGCTCCACCTTATATTCTTTT
>NZ_JBAKAZ010000242.1:0-234 GCF_038155185.1 Psychromonas aquatilis | reverse complement strand
TCTCCCTGCTTGCGTCAAAATAAAAAACCAAAACAAACTTCACCTAAGTAAAATGCAACAAAGTAAAGAGCGAAGTGCATTGTTTTATTAACTGCATCTTCAAGGGAGGCTCAAGCCACCGCCCCAAAAGAACACTCAATTTCTACCTCGGGGCGGTGACTTTAGTCTCCCTGCTTGCGTCAAAGCAAAAACCAAAACAAACTTCATCTAAGTAAAATGCAACAAGATAAAGAG
>NZ_JBAKAZ010000241.1:0-235 GCF_038155185.1 Psychromonas aquatilis | reverse complement strand
GAGGTTTTATCAGATCAAGACGCTGATGTTGCTGCTAAATTTGGAGTGTCATGGAAAGTGGCTGATTCTGTATTAGCGCACATGAAAGTTGATCATCAACTAGACATTGAGAATATCAATAACGGTAACGCAAACATTATGCCTATTCCAGCAACATATATCTTAAATCAGCAAGGTATTGCTGTATGGCGCTTTGTAGATGTAGATTCCAGTGTGCGCTCAGAGCCTGAAGATA
>NZ_JBAKAZ010000240.1:0-235 GCF_038155185.1 Psychromonas aquatilis | reverse complement strand
CTAAAAGAGGAAACCATTGAAGTAGATAACTATGCCACCGTCTTATTACCAGGCCGAACAGGTTTTGTATCAGATAAGAACCATGTTCTCTTAAATCCAAGTTATCTACCAATGCAATTACTGTTTCGTATGCAGGCTTTATATCCAGATTATCAATCGCAAGCATTGATAGATAGCTCTAATAAGTAACTTCTAGATAGCATGCCCATGGGCTTTAGTCCAGATTGGCTAGAAG
>NZ_JBAKAZ010000239.1:0-235 GCF_038155185.1 Psychromonas aquatilis | reverse complement strand
CGAATTAAGCGTCAGCTTAGTATCATGAGCGGAGAAGCTCTGCGACTCCTTTTTTACCCTACCTTGTAGATGCAATGAACAAAAGATAACACTTCGCTCGTTACCTTATCGCATTTTTCTTCGATGATTTTTGTTTTCGATCTTGGGGCGGTGGCTTCAGCCTCCCTTGAAAGTGTAATGAATAAAACAAAGCACTTCGCTCTTTACCTTGTTGCATTTTACTTAGATGAAGTTT
>NZ_JBAKAZ010000238.1:0-236 GCF_038155185.1 Psychromonas aquatilis | reverse complement strand
AACCCTGTCACTTGTTTCAATGTTGCGGATCACTTCATAAAAAGTTTTAGATATAAAATTATTAATATCAATATGTCGATTAACAATTAAAGCCCGTATTGGAGTTTGAACACGGCCGATCGACAAAACACCTTGATAACCTGTCTTTTGTCCTTGTAACGTACAAAGACGCGTCATATTGAGTCCGTACAACCAGTCTGCTCTTGCTCTCGCCAATGCAGATACTGCCAATGGAA
>NZ_JBAKAZ010000237.1:0-236 GCF_038155185.1 Psychromonas aquatilis | reverse complement strand
GCCTAGTAGTTGATTATTATAGTCGACGATTGGCGCAGAAACCCACTCTTGACGTTCAAATAGCTTGGCAATTTCAGCTTCTTCTAATTACACATTTAAGGCAACGGTATCATGGCTCATAACATCTTTAATAACTGAAGAAGGCGCAACGGATAACAGTGTAGATAAAGAGACATCCCCTAATAATTTATTATCAGTATCAACGACATATAAAGCATCTGTAGTATCTGGGATGG
>NZ_JBAKAZ010000236.1:0-236 GCF_038155185.1 Psychromonas aquatilis | reverse complement strand
GTTTATTCAAGATTGAAGTATCAAGACTTAAATCTTGAATAAACCATTTAAACAAATTTGGCGAGTGGTTTTACTGAATTTATTGGTTATTTTTACCGCTGTTCAAGCACCAAAGATAATCGATTATTTTAATCAGCCGCAACAAGCACTCGATGGCATTGCAGAGCTAGCGTAAGCACTTAGTGATACGAATCAAGTTGATCCGCCGGTAGAGATTGATGATCGAACATCAACCA
>NZ_JBAKAZ010000235.1:0-236 GCF_038155185.1 Psychromonas aquatilis | reverse complement strand
GGTGAAAGTTCTTTTTATCATAGGTAACTTAAATTTTTAATTAAGGAATAGTTTAACCTGATTATATCAATCAAATACGAATATTTCAGCAAATCATCTGATTGATTACGTCTTAAAGAGCCATCTTTATTTATTAAATAATAACCCCACAATGTTAATAGAATTGCTGAAAAAATGAGTCTCTGTTACCATAATGGGCTGTTTAAAATAAATTGACATCCTACATTCTAAGAATA
>NZ_JBAKAZ010000234.1:0-238 GCF_038155185.1 Psychromonas aquatilis | reverse complement strand
TCAGGTAGTTTTTTAGCGTTGGGAATTGATTGCTCAATCATCACAAACATCTTATAAAGCCAATTAACCATAGTTTCTGAGACTTGTTCTCGGTTAATATCAATACTCAATGTACTTTCTATAAACTCCAATGTCATTTGAGCATGAGTATTATCACTTATGTTAATTTTTGCTTGCTCAATACCATGCAATAATTGATGCGTTAAACGTTGCTTCTGTACTCGTTGTAAACGCATTA
>NZ_JBAKAZ010000233.1:0-238 GCF_038155185.1 Psychromonas aquatilis | reverse complement strand
ATAAAAATGATCAATGAGCGTTTGCCAGGTAATTATACTAAAGAGTTTGATAATGGAAAACCTTTTATTTCTTATATTTTAAATTCTCTGCTGAAAGCTGAACATATAGATGTAATTTATGTTTATTGTAGTACAGAGAAAGTTAAAGGCTTCTTACCTGATGGTGTTAAATTTTTGAAAATAAGTGCTAACTTAGACTTAGAGTCTACAAAAATCAATGAAGTAATGACGGCATTTG
>NZ_JBAKAZ010000232.1:0-238 GCF_038155185.1 Psychromonas aquatilis | reverse complement strand
GTTAGCATTAAAGTGGATAAATCAATAACTACTACGCCAATCCGCTAGTACATTCAAATAAGCAAACCATAAGTCACTATCATTATGACTACTAAAACAGGTCGGTTGCCAACTATAGTGATTGGTTATCGCATTAACATGTAATATTACTGACCAAGTTGTTGATCTATTTTTATCACCTTCAGGATCTCGCAATAGAAATAAAATTATACAACGGCCGTCTTGTTGCTTTTTAATC
>NZ_JBAKAZ010000231.1:0-238 GCF_038155185.1 Psychromonas aquatilis | reverse complement strand
GTAAGGCTGTGGTGCCATATAAGCGTTTAATTCCACGAAAGCGGTTTTCGTATTGTTCGTTCATCGGCTGGTTAGATCCCATTGGTTTTGGAAGCGAGATTATACGTGCAGCTATTTGATATGTAAAAACGATTCATCAATCACCTTGCTTTAAAGCTATAAAGGTCTTTTAGAGATTAACATCAGCGCTGTTTTTATATAAAAACAAAGCGCAAATAAAATATTTTCGCAATAATGA
>NZ_JBAKAZ010000230.1:0-239 GCF_038155185.1 Psychromonas aquatilis | reverse complement strand
ATGCTGCGTAACCGCCAGCGGCTGCTGCTAAATCAACAATACCGCTACCTGGTTTCATTGATTTAATCATCTCTTCAGAATTGATTTTAGGGGCCGGTTTGCCTGGAATAAGAGCCGTTGTGATGATGATATCAAGATCTTTAGCTTGCTCAGCCATCATTTCAGCTTGCGCTTTTTGATTACCTTCACTCATTGTTTTAGCGTAACCAGTGGTACTTACTTCTGTTTCCTCTACTTAA
>NZ_JBAKAZ010000229.1:0-239 GCF_038155185.1 Psychromonas aquatilis | reverse complement strand
CTTCGGGGCGGTGACTTTAGTCTCCCTGCTTGCATCAAAGCAAAAACCAAAAAAAGCGTCATTTAAGTAAAATGCAACAAGGTAAAGAGCGAAGTGCTTTGTTTTATTCATTGCACCTACAAGGGAGGCTGAAAAAAGGAGTCGCAGAGCTTCTCAGCTGATGATACTAAGCTGGCGCTTAATTAGTAGTATTGACGTTCGCTTCGGGGCGGTGACTTTAGTCTCCCTGCTTGCATCAA
>NZ_JBAKAZ010000228.1:0-239 GCF_038155185.1 Psychromonas aquatilis | reverse complement strand
CCAGCGAGGGTTAATAGCTCTCCGAGAGTTCAAATCTCTCCTCCTCCGCCACATTAAGAAAAAAGGCTTCTCAATTGAGAAGCCTTTTTTCGTTCTAGCTTTAATTCTTATTATTTACCATCTCATATACCTATTTGCTGAAATCACTTTTTATCCCTAGCTGTTTCTTTATTAGCCGATGCTTTATTATACCAATCTAAGTAAAAATATGATCTAATTGAGTTATCTATTGCTATTAA
>NZ_JBAKAZ010000227.1:0-240 GCF_038155185.1 Psychromonas aquatilis | reverse complement strand
AATTACTAATCCTCGTGATATTAATACATTTATTAAAACCTTAAGTCATCACAAGTTCACTTACTTTACCGCATTAAATACCTTATTTTATGCATTACTTAACCACCCCTAAATCAATGAGGTTGATTTCTCTCAGTTAAAAATTACGCTAGCGGGTGGTATGGACACACAAACAAAAGTGGCTCAGCAATGGCAAAAAGTAACGGGTAGTACGCTGATAGAAGGGTATGGTTTGACAGA
>NZ_JBAKAZ010000226.1:0-241 GCF_038155185.1 Psychromonas aquatilis | reverse complement strand
GATTGTAAATCTGTCGCGAAAGCTTCGGTGGTTCGAATCCACCTCCCTCCACCATTTCACTTCTTCCTAGCAAGTTATTCACTTCTGATTAAAATTCATGTGCTGTTACACAAGTTAAAAATTAATTTTTATTCATATTATTGCTATCAATATAGCACTTAGCTATCGATAAAAAAGTTGATCTACTTATACCAATCTAAGTAAAAATATGATCTAATTGAGTTATCTATTGCTATTAAAG
>NZ_JBAKAZ010000225.1:0-241 GCF_038155185.1 Psychromonas aquatilis | reverse complement strand
TTCATTTAAGCAGCGCATAAACCAAGAAATATCGACTAGTCGCTCTCGCCATCCACCGATAACCGCTAACGCAGCGTTAGTTTCCGCTACAGAGCTTATTTCTTCACTCAACCACCGCTCAATCAAAACTGGTTTAGAATATAATTGGCACCATCGCTCACACACCTCTTCATTAGTTAGCTGATAATTAAGTTGTTCATCAACATGTAGCACTAAGTGATAGTGATTAGACATGATTGCA
>NZ_JBAKAZ010000224.1:0-244 GCF_038155185.1 Psychromonas aquatilis | reverse complement strand
GAGTTCTTTAAACGTGATTATACCGCTTCCAATGGCTTATTTTCATTTCTGTTAAAAGAAGGCTCTAGTAAAGCATTAACGGCAATAGTTGAAAATATGAAGCATTTTAAAATCGGCTTTTCATGGGGTGGTTATGAAAGCTTAATTTTAAGTGTGGCAGGTATTGATAGTATTAGAACGGCAACGACATGGGATAAAAGTAAACCGATGATTCGTTTACATATTGGTTTAGAAAACCCAGATG
>NZ_JBAKAZ010000223.1:0-245 GCF_038155185.1 Psychromonas aquatilis | reverse complement strand
AAAGTTATTTCTTTTATTATTTACATTATCAAGGGAGGCTGAAGCCACCGCCCCGTAGTAGCGGAAAGGTATACTTATATGTGTTGAACGATTCTCCTAACCTGCGTGCGAGCAACAAAGAACAAAAGCCCGTAGTAGAGGTAGAGCCTGTGCCGCGAGTGTAGTGATATTTTGGGGCGGTGACTTCAGCCTCCCTGCTTGCGTCAAACCAGAAAACCATAACAAAATTCATTGAAGAAAAATGC
>NZ_JBAKAZ010000222.1:0-245 GCF_038155185.1 Psychromonas aquatilis | reverse complement strand
CCAGCAAGAGGAGCCACATTTTTTAGCTTTGATTATTCGAAGTTAAACGTAAGAAGTTACGATAAATATTTAAAGTTCTTTAGCCTAGTTGATAGTGCAATAAGCGCTGTAATATAAAAACAATTCCTCTTTAGCTCAGTTGATAGAGCTATAGAAACACTGTTAATTCCTATTGTGATTATTCAGTGAGAAAAAACAATTCCTCTTTAGCTCAGTTGGTAGAGCAACGGACTGTTAATCCGTGT
>NZ_JBAKAZ010000221.1:0-246 GCF_038155185.1 Psychromonas aquatilis | reverse complement strand
ACCGAATGATTAAAGACATACAAGGTATGGTGGTTCGTGTTTTTGCTATTCCTCATGGAGATGTTGCTATTTCTGTACTGGCATGTATGCCGGATAATCAAGTTGATGTTTTATATTGTATTGGTGGTGCACCTGAAGGTGGTATTTCTGCAGCCGTTGGTCGTGCATTAGATGGTAATATGCAAGCACGTTTAATACCGCGCCGTATGGTGAAAGAGCCTACAGAAGAAAATATTAAAATAGGTG
>NZ_JBAKAZ010000220.1:0-246 GCF_038155185.1 Psychromonas aquatilis | reverse complement strand
AAAATATTTTACTGTTTAAGCTTGTTCTGCAGTGGCTTGAACAGTAGGTGTAACTTTTGCTTTCATTTGCCACTTAAGAATAGCAATGAGAGTCACCCAATAAGCCCCTAGCACTGCTAAGTCCCATCCTATTGGTTGTGAGGGATAAGCAAACATAGAGGCAAATAAGTTACCTAATATTGAGCTGTCACTTATTACACTACTCATATCCCAAACGTTGCTATACAGCCAAGCTGGTAAATCAGT
>NZ_JBAKAZ010000219.1:0-246 GCF_038155185.1 Psychromonas aquatilis | reverse complement strand
AAAACAAGGTTCCTGAAAATGAGTCGCAGAGCTTCTCCGCTTATGAGACTAAGCTGACGCTTAATTCGCCCACCGCCCCAAAAGAACATTCAATTTTCTATCTCGGGGCGGTGACTTTAGTCTCCCTGCTTGCGTCAAAGCAAAAACTAAAACAAACTTCATCTACGTAAAATGCAATAAGGTAAAGAGCAAAGTGCATTGTTTTTTAACTGCATCTACAAGGGAGGCTCAAGCCACCGCCCCAAA
>NZ_JBAKAZ010000218.1:0-248 GCF_038155185.1 Psychromonas aquatilis | reverse complement strand
CATTGGCCCGTGGAGAGCTGCATTGTGTTGGTGCTACAACCTTGGCTGAATATCGTCATTATATTGAAAAAGATGCCGCTTTAGAGCTTCGTTTTCAAAAAGTACATGTAGATGAACCAACGGTAGAAGACACTATTTCTATTTTGCGTTGTTTAAAAGAGCGTTATTAATTACATCATAAAGTTGAGATCACGGATACTTCTATTGTGTCAGCGGCGACCTTATCAGATCGTTATATTGCTGATCGC
>NZ_JBAKAZ010000217.1:0-248 GCF_038155185.1 Psychromonas aquatilis | reverse complement strand
AATCGCTTTCTGATATGAAACTCACAAAGCTCATGCATAGTAAAGCGATCAATTCACCGGTCTCGTTTAGCGTGATCTAACATTAAGAATGTTGTACTGAAAAACCATCTTGTGAGTAATACATTAAACGTCAGCCATAATGCTCAGGTTAAACAAATTGCAACATAAGTTGACGGGGCTAAACTAGCACTAAAAAAAAAACACACAATGATAAAGATGGAAAAAAAAAATCCGCTCAAACCACCAAA
>NZ_JBAKAZ010000216.1:0-251 GCF_038155185.1 Psychromonas aquatilis | reverse complement strand
GCTTTATCAAGCATTATGTCAGTTCCTTGGCGAAGAGCCTGCTCTATCCAGCCGTCAGTTAATGGCGAAACCAACTATTAGTGAGATTACAGTCGATGCACCATTAACAAGTGACTTGGTATAGTCTTTAATTCACGTTATTTACGATGTACGAAGAGACGATGCGTTATTTTGAGAGAAAGTGAATAATGCCAATTGATTTGATCATATGAGAAAAAATTATGCTGAACGCAGGGAACTTTCGACTGTTA
>NZ_JBAKAZ010000215.1:0-254 GCF_038155185.1 Psychromonas aquatilis | reverse complement strand
ATTAGACAGTACAACGTAACATGGATGCTACACCTCAAGACTAGGATGCTAGCCTTTGATAATCAAAAAATGGACCGACAATGACTATCTTACATATTGAAGCTTTTCTGATAGCCATCACCATCTTAACCCTAACGCCAGGTCTCGACACCGCATTAGTTATTCGAAATACCACACGAGGTGGTGAAAAAGATGGATTTGTTACTAATTTTGGAATCTGTTTTTGCTTATATTTTCATGCCACTTTATCTGCT
>NZ_JBAKAZ010000214.1:0-255 GCF_038155185.1 Psychromonas aquatilis | reverse complement strand
CACGATCAGACTGTTTTATGGATTACCAACCACTCGCAAACCAAACAAGTGCATTAATACCGAGTAATGCTATAGGGACGACTTTTCCGCCATTACTACTTCTATTATTGTTGCTAGGTCCTTGTGTTGACTTTTTGCCAAACAAACCGCCTTAAAAACCAGATATTTTTTTGAATATAACATCTAGATCAGGAGGCCCCTGGTCATTATTTTTATTGTTTTTATTCCACGGGTCTTGATCATTTTTATCATCTT
>NZ_JBAKAZ010000213.1:0-256 GCF_038155185.1 Psychromonas aquatilis | reverse complement strand
CAACAAACATCAAAATATCTCGAGCTAACAGGCAGAACCCAAGAGCAAATCGATATCATAGAAGCCTATGCAAAAGCGCAAGGTATGTGGCGAAGTGAGTCGCAACAAAAAGCTGAATACCACGCGCAAGTCAGCCTCGATTTAGAGCAAGTGGTACCAGCGATTGCAGGGCCTATACGCCCACAAGACCGAATTGATTTAGTCGATGCAGCACCCGGTTTTGAAGACTGGATCAATCAACAAAACGAGCTAACAA
>NZ_JBAKAZ010000212.1:0-256 GCF_038155185.1 Psychromonas aquatilis | reverse complement strand
TCCTCAATATCTTGTTTTAAATTACTTCTAAAAAACTGTCATAAATGTAGTATTAATTGACGTGCTTTTTGTGGATCTTTACGTGTCACCGCGCTGATCGTATATAAAGTATTAAACAAAAAGTGCGGATTAACCTGAGCATCTAATAAACGAATCTCAGATTGGCTTAACAAGGTTTGCTGTAGAATATAACGGCCATTTAAAATTTGATTAGAGATTAGTTTTGCTAAGAAAACGCATAAATTACGGATTAATT
>NZ_JBAKAZ010000211.1:0-256 GCF_038155185.1 Psychromonas aquatilis | reverse complement strand
ATGGAAGCACCTTTGGGACAAGCTGCCCTCTCCTTTTATTACGACAGTTTAAAAGTCTATCAGCCACCACAATCGCTAGCTGAATTACTGAGCTGGACAAAACAACATCCCGGTCGATTTACTTTCCCTAAACCCCCTGAGTTTTTAGGAATGAGCTTTTTAAAATATGCTCTAATTATTTTAAAAGAGAATCAGCCAGACGATATAAAAAATAAACTTTATCAAGCGGCTACGGCAGAAAGTGTAGCACAGATTT
>NZ_JBAKAZ010000210.1:0-257 GCF_038155185.1 Psychromonas aquatilis | reverse complement strand
GCAGCAGGTAATTACAGAGGAGCGTGAGAACCTAGTCCTCCCATCCCAATAATCAATACTTTTGCTTGTTTGAGTTTATGTTGTCCAGCCTCACTTACTTCTTCCAATAATAAATGTAGGCTATAACGCAATAGTTCATTATCACTTAACATTTACATTTCCTTTGCTAATTATTTGATTAAATTGATCAAAGACTTGTTGTGGAGCGTCGGCTTTGGTTATCGCACTAACAAAAGCAATGGTACCAAGAACACATT
>NZ_JBAKAZ010000209.1:0-257 GCF_038155185.1 Psychromonas aquatilis | reverse complement strand
GTTTTCCTAATGTCAACAATATGGTTCGCAACGGCAAACAGGACGTTTGCTGTAGTCTCAGAAAGCACATGGATGTGGTTCCTGAGGCGGTGCGTTAAAACCATATTGGTGAGATTAGATCAGAAAAAAATCCGGAGTCAGTCTCTTTGCTTCTTTCTCTTCTGATAAGAGAAAGAAGATCGCCGACAAGGCGAAACAAACTGCGATTAACAACGAAAAGCTAAAACGAGCGCAGACGAGGCAATAACAAATGAAGA
>NZ_JBAKAZ010000208.1:0-258 GCF_038155185.1 Psychromonas aquatilis | reverse complement strand
CTGATGTATGAACTGACCGCATAATGGTGGACATTTTAGTTAAGCGGCTTGTAAGGCCTGGATTCGATCCTCTATCGGAGTCAGGCCTTTTAATTTGACCTTTATCGTTTTTTTATTGTAATACTCGATATATTCGTCGAGCTTTTCTATCAGTTCATCGGAATCTTTGAAGTTTTGCCTATGATACATTTCTGTTTTTAATAATGCAAAGAAATTTTCAGCTACTGCTTTATCTAAACAATTCCCTTTTCTCGACAT
>NZ_JBAKAZ010000207.1:0-258 GCF_038155185.1 Psychromonas aquatilis | reverse complement strand
ATCGATTAAACTATTTTTCAAAAATAACCGAAGTCATTAAACAAAAAAATACGCAATACACTATCGCGATATCCATAGGCCTCCGTTGCGTTTTCCTAAGCGCAATAATGTGGTTAGCAACGGCAAACAGGACGTTTGCCGTAGTCTCAGAAAGCACAGGGATGTGCTTCCTGAGGCGGTGCGTTAAAACCACATTATTGAGATTAGATCAGAAAACAACTCGGAGTCAGTCTCTTTGCTTCTTTCTCTTCTGACAAG
>NZ_JBAKAZ010000206.1:0-259 GCF_038155185.1 Psychromonas aquatilis | reverse complement strand
TTTATGGCAGTATGGTGGGTTCTGAAGCGGCACCAATTCCAGTGACTGCTTTTTTACCGATTATACTTTCTCCATTATTGGGTATAGTTAATATAAAAGAAGCGACAGCTGCTTATGCTAATCCACTGATTTTCTTGTTTTTAGGTGGCTTTCTTCTCTCTATTTCAATGGAAAAATGGAATTTACATAAACGTATTGCATTAATGTATATGTTAACCGTTGTAAATTAACATGCACATCAAGTCGGCGGCTTTATGTT
>NZ_JBAKAZ010000205.1:0-259 GCF_038155185.1 Psychromonas aquatilis | reverse complement strand
ACAGCGATATGACTCTGCTTACGTCTTCACAGAATCGATTCCAAGCCCTACAACACTGCTCCACAATGTCGTTATAATTTTCAAAACACCTGTTGCCTAATTCATTCTGCCTTATCCATCGCCATACTTGCTCAATGGGATTTAGTTCAGGTGAATAAGGGGGAATATGTATGATCGTTAGATTGCTAAATTCTTCGGCTAGAGAACCTTGGTGCCAACTAGCTTGATCCATTATGACCACCGAATGCTTACCTGCCGG
>NZ_JBAKAZ010000204.1:0-260 GCF_038155185.1 Psychromonas aquatilis | reverse complement strand
AAAAAGGAGTCGCAGAGCTTCTCCGCTCATGATACTAAGCTGACGCTTAATTCGCTCATCGCCCCAAAAGAATACTTAATTTCTACTTCGGGGCGGTGACTTTAGTATCCCTGCTTGCATCAAATACAAAAACTAAAACAAAAATTCACCGAAGAAAGACGTAATAAGGTAACTAGTGAGGTGTGCTCTTTTGTTGATGCATCTGCAAGGGAGGCTGAAAAAAGGAGTCGCAGAGCTTCTCCGCTCATGATACTAAGCTG
>NZ_JBAKAZ010000203.1:0-261 GCF_038155185.1 Psychromonas aquatilis | reverse complement strand
TACCACTAAGGCACTAAGAACCACTAAGAAAAGAAAAATATGGTGAAAAGATAAAGCCGGACCTAGGTTTTCCTTTGTGTTCTTTGTGAAAGTGTAGTGCTTAGTGGTTATTTTTGTTTTTTTGTTTAAAAGCTCAAAAGATTAAAAACCTTATCACTAAGGCACTAAGAACCACTAAGAAAAAAGATGGTGAAAAGATAAAACCAGACCTAGGTTTTCCTTAGTGTTCTTTGTGAAGTGCAGCGCTTAGTGGTTACTTTT
>NZ_JBAKAZ010000202.1:0-263 GCF_038155185.1 Psychromonas aquatilis | reverse complement strand
TCATGAACTTACTATACTGATTAATCTCAGGGAACTTATCTGACCCCCAAAACAACATATGTTCTAAATAATGCGCCAACCATAGTTGTGAATCAGGGTTATGCATACTACCAATAGGCACAGATAATGAGGCAGCACTATTTTTTAAGTCAGGATCAGATATCAACAACACCTCAAATGAATTAGCAAGGCGAATAACTTCATACTGGCGGGTATCATATGGACTTTTGTTAATAGATTCTTGAACAATATCAAATGACTTC
>NZ_JBAKAZ010000201.1:0-263 GCF_038155185.1 Psychromonas aquatilis | reverse complement strand
CACTTTCAGAAAAAGCCTTTATTTGGTTTTACTGGTGATGCACTTGAATGTGATGCAGATAAGAGAGGGCCAGGCATTGCTTTTTCGTTGTTAGATTATCTAGAGCTCGTTGATTGGAGCGGACGTATATTAAGAGAAGATAAACGAGGCGCCATTGCTCATCATCCTCAACTACTTAGTAAACTTGGCTTAGATGAAACTAGTTGGATAACATTAGCCAGTCGATTTGGTAAAGATTACCAAGGTGCAGTGGGCTCTTTAGA
>NZ_JBAKAZ010000200.1:0-263 GCF_038155185.1 Psychromonas aquatilis | reverse complement strand
GACCTAGGTTTTCCTTAGTGTTCTTTGTGAAGTGCAGCGCTTAGTGGTTACTTTTATTTTGGCTTAAAGATTAAAAACCTTACCACTAAGGCACTAAGAACCACTAAGAAAAGAAAAAGATGGTGAAAAGATAAAGCCGGATCTAGCTTTTCCTTAGTGTTCTCTGTGGAAGCGCAGCGCTTAGTGGTTGTTTTTGGGTTAAAGATAAAAAAACCTTACCACTAAGGCACTAAAAACCACTAAGAAAAAAAGATGGTGAAAAG
>NZ_JBAKAZ010000199.1:0-264 GCF_038155185.1 Psychromonas aquatilis | reverse complement strand
CTTTCATGTCTTCAAGTAGATTGATGATAAATGCTTTTAATTGTTCGTCTTGCAAGGGAATATCCTTCCGAGTTTATTAGTTAAATTCTTTTCAGCAGCGGAGTATATCACGCAACACAATAATTGGATGCCTTTTGAGGATAATTTCACCTTTTTATTAAGCGAATTACGCAATAAATAAAATACCTTACCAATCAAATCAAGATCTTAAACACTAATTAGATACATCCATTACATGCAAATATCCAGTAATTTATTAGACTT
>NZ_JBAKAZ010000198.1:0-264 GCF_038155185.1 Psychromonas aquatilis | reverse complement strand
TGGCATGTAAACTTCTGTTTCATTAGTCGCATAGCCAAACATTATACCTTGGTCACCAGCACCTTGCTCACGTGGGTCAGAGCGATCAAGACCTTGGTTGATATCTGGCGATTGTTTACCAACTTCATTTAATACAGCACAAGAATCTGCATCAAAACACATTTCTGAACTAGTGTAACCAATATCACTTACTCTTTTACGTGTAATTTCTTCAATATCACCCCATGCATCAGTAGAGATTTCACCACCTACCATTACCATGCC
>NZ_JBAKAZ010000197.1:0-266 GCF_038155185.1 Psychromonas aquatilis | reverse complement strand
AGTGTTGCGAAACAACTGAAAATAAAACATTTACTTTTCACCTAAGAATAGATGCTAATTGGTCAAACCGCGACCCTGTAACAGCCGAAGATTTTGTATATAGCTTTCAACGTGCAGTAGAACCTGCAACTGCTTCTCCTTATGCTTGGTATCTGGAAATGACAAGCATGCTTAATGCTGCCGATATCGTAGCGGGTAAAAAAGATAAATCGACTTTAGTTGTTAAAGCGATTGATGCTAATACCTTTGAAGTAACACTAGAGCAT
>NZ_JBAKAZ010000196.1:0-267 GCF_038155185.1 Psychromonas aquatilis | reverse complement strand
CGCGAATTTCGTGCGCTTCAAAGTTCTCAGGCTTTAAAAATACCACTTCGTTAGTGGCTACAACCGGTAACTGCTCTTTGGCTGCAAGCTCTACCGCCATGTGTAAGTAGTCTTCTTCAAGGGGGCGGTTAGTTCGTACAAGCTCTAAATAGTAATGATCGCTAAAGTGCTGCTTGTAAAAGCTAACAACAGATTCAATAACGCCCGGGTTGCCTTTTAAAAGCGCTTTACCTAAATCGCCATCTTTAGCGCCCGAGAGAATGATAA
>NZ_JBAKAZ010000195.1:0-267 GCF_038155185.1 Psychromonas aquatilis | reverse complement strand
TTATCGTTATTATAAGGATCTCGCTCTATTTTTAGTCGTAAATACCCTTCCGACTTACCTCGTAACATAGCAAGTAATCGATGTGCCGGAAGTCGCGTTAATCGAGCAGAAAAATCGAAATAATCTTTAATCTTAGTCGCTTCACTCACTTTGGTTTTGATAACCCGAGATGTTATTGTAGCTTGCTCGTGTAGATGCTTCTTTAATAATCCGATAAATGAGACTTCTTGACTGAATTTTTCTACTTGAATAGCCACGGCATCGGTT
>NZ_JBAKAZ010000194.1:0-268 GCF_038155185.1 Psychromonas aquatilis | reverse complement strand
GCACTCATATCAATCAAAAACAGTATTTTTATTCAGCATTGATAAGCCTATATCACTATATCAAAGCCATTTCATTGACGTGCCTATTTACACCCATCTACAATAGACATCAATTAAGTTAAACCATTATTTAAAAAGGTATTAGAATGGCTCTTCCAGATAAATTTATTTTTTCAATGAATCTAGTGAGTAAGGTAGTTCCGCCTAAACGCACTATTTTAAAAGATATTTCATTAAGATTTTTTCCTGGTGCTAAAATTGGTGTCCT
>NZ_JBAKAZ010000193.1:0-271 GCF_038155185.1 Psychromonas aquatilis | reverse complement strand
TTCAGCGAAAGTGTTATTTGATGTTGGTAATGAAAAATATAGATAGAGGTTAAAGAGTGAAACAGGAATAGGGAAAGTAGTCATTGGCACAAGTTAGCCACAAATATATTTTTATTGAGTGCCGGATACAAAAAAACCAAGCATAATAGTTTGGTTTTAACGTTTATTTTCACTAGGAAAACTACTTAGAGCGGCAGCGGGAATCGAACCCGCATTATCAGCTTGGAAGGCTTACTCTTAAATTACACCAATCTATTGAAAACGATAAGAA
>NZ_JBAKAZ010000192.1:0-275 GCF_038155185.1 Psychromonas aquatilis | reverse complement strand
CTCATTCCTTCACTATTGCTGATTGGTAAAACAAGGGCTTCTGTTTGCCCTGTGTTAATACACACAGCACCGAACAGGTACGCATACTCAAATTGCTGCTGTTGAATAGCCCTTGGTCTTGTGCCTTTTTCTGCCCATATTTTAGTGGTTGTATTTCTTTGCCCGAATCGAGCTTCGTCTTGAAACCACACAAGGACATTATTAAGGCACACATGCCCTGGGATCTTAAGGATCGTTTCTATTTGGAATTTTTTTAAAAGACGCTTGTGCTTCGA
>NZ_JBAKAZ010000191.1:0-277 GCF_038155185.1 Psychromonas aquatilis | reverse complement strand
TAAACTTAATGTATAAAATTCAACGTTCATGCTGTTGTACAAAACCAATGGCCGCGCAGGGTTAAATATTACCTGGTGTTTTTCCATTAATGGCATTAGTAACGTAGGGAAGTTTTCCCCAGAAAAAACGACGTACTTTTTAATTAATGATTCTATTAATTCTAGGTCATGGCTCGTTTGGCCTTTACGGTTAATTTCTAACACGCTTTTACATTGATCATTAGTAACCACAATGTGTTCAGCATCAGTTACTGGAATGTTCAGTGGCATATTATCG
>NZ_JBAKAZ010000190.1:0-278 GCF_038155185.1 Psychromonas aquatilis | reverse complement strand
TGCGGTTTGCTAGATGATGTTGCCTTAACCAGCTCCACACTTGCTCTATTGGATTTAGTTCCGGTGAGTATGGTGGCAGTTTTATTATTGAAACGTTATCCAAGCCTGCATCAATATTATCAACATGCCAACCTGCACCATCCATAATAACAACGGCATGCCTATTACTGACAGTGGCTTTGGATATCTGTAATAAATGTGTTTTCATGATCTCTTTATTAACGAACGGAACAACCATCGCCTCGCTAGCACCATTCGTTACACAGACTGAACCAAAT
>NZ_JBAKAZ010000189.1:0-279 GCF_038155185.1 Psychromonas aquatilis | reverse complement strand
TTAAACGAACCCTGTTGACTAACGTCGACAGGGTTTTTTTATATCCAAAATTCAGTGAAATCCCAAGCTATTTCCTACATCTTTGGCTTCGGGGCGGTGACTTTAGTCTCCCTGCCTGCGTAAAAGCAAAAAACCAAACAGATTCCATCGAAGAAGAATGCAACAAGGTAAAGAGCGAAGTGCTTTGTTTTATACCAATCTGTAAAATTAATACCAATTCCGTTAATTATACCAATTCCGTTAATTAAGTTTCCAAATTTGTCCAATCTCGATAGCACA
>NZ_JBAKAZ010000188.1:0-280 GCF_038155185.1 Psychromonas aquatilis | reverse complement strand
GCGAAAGCGGAAGAAAACCTTAATTTAATGTCCGGAATTAGTTGACCACTACAAACTGCATCTACAAGGGACGCAGAAAAAGGAGTCGCAGAGCTTCTCCGCTCATGACACTAAGCTGACGCTTAATTCATCCACCGCCCCAAAGTCAAAACAAGGTTCCTGAGAGTGAATAGAACTAACGTTAATAAATGGGTGAGTATCTATCTAAGCGAAGGCCTCAAAGGGTAAAAAGTATGTGCTTTAGGGATTGGATGAAACTGACCAGTTAATTTTACAGATT
>NZ_JBAKAZ010000187.1:0-282 GCF_038155185.1 Psychromonas aquatilis | reverse complement strand
GCTTAGATAGATACTCACCTATTTATTAACGCTAGGTCTACTCACTTTTAGGAACCTTGCTTTAACTTTGGGGCGGTGGGCTAATTAAGCGTCAGCTTAGTATCATGATCGGAGAATCTCTGCGACTCCTTTTCAGGAACCTTGTTTTGACTTTGGGGCGGTGGCTTCAGCCTCCCCTGTAGGTGCAATGAATAAAACAAAGCACTTCGCTCTTTACCTTGTTGTACTTTACTTAGATGAAGTTTGTTTTGGTTTTTGCTTTGATGCAAGCAGGGAGACTAA
>NZ_JBAKAZ010000186.1:0-283 GCF_038155185.1 Psychromonas aquatilis | reverse complement strand
TGTTTAACAGGTGTTAGAGGATGTGATGAAGTTTATATCTTATTGTTTAGTGATATTGAAATAGAGAATAGAAATTGCTTTTTAAATATTACAAAAGGAAAGACAAAAGCCTATTCACGTGCAAGAATTATTGCATTAAGTTATAAAGCATTAAGTGCTTTACTTGAAATAGCTCGTATTCATAACCCAGAGAAAGAATTAACTATTGATAATTTTACAAATATAAAAAAACCGATACTTGTAGCCTCATTTGGTCAAATGCCCTGTTATGTGAAAGTTTTTA
>NZ_JBAKAZ010000185.1:0-284 GCF_038155185.1 Psychromonas aquatilis | reverse complement strand
GGCAATGTTCTGAGTTCATTAATGCTATAGAAGGCGTTAAGGTACACAACAGTCAAAGCAATATGGAATCTTTGATTTTATATGAAGAAAAAGTGGAGTCCGCTGGGGCAATTATTCCTCATCATGCATTGTCAAAGGTACAAAACGCGACGATCATTAATAACGATGTGACTAACTATGCTAATACTCAAACACGCTTTTTGGTTATTTCTGAAACCCCATTAGATAGAGTTGCAGTAAAAGAGTATAAAACCACCTTAGTGGTCAATAATAAACAGTCCTGT
>NZ_JBAKAZ010000184.1:0-284 GCF_038155185.1 Psychromonas aquatilis | reverse complement strand
ATGGGCGATTAGCTCAGTTGGGAGAGCATCGCCCTTACAAGGCGAGGGTCACTGGTTCGAACCCAGTATCGCCCACCATATTACGCATTCTTATCATATGAATTAAAACTGTGAACTTTGAAAGTGGGCGATTAGCTCAGTTGGGAGAGCATCGCCCTTACAAGGCGAGGGTCACTGGTTCGAACCCAGTATCGCCCACCACTTTCAAATATTTAAATATCTATTAAAGATGGGCGATTAGCTCAGTTGGGAGAGCATCGCCCTTACAAGGCGAGGGTCACTGG
>NZ_JBAKAZ010000183.1:0-288 GCF_038155185.1 Psychromonas aquatilis | reverse complement strand
CGAAGTGCTTTGTTTTATTAACTGCATCTACAAGGGAGGCTAAAGCCACCGCCCCAAAGTCAAAGCAAGGTTCCTGAAAGCGAGTAAACCTAGCGTTAATAAATAGGTAAGTAACTATCTAAGCGGAGTAGTATTAACGTTCGCTTCGAGGCGGTGACTTTAGTTTCCCTGCCTGCGTCAAAGTAAAAAACCAAAAACAAACTTCATCTAAGTAAAATGCAGCAAGGTAAGCAGCGAAGTGCTTTGTTTTATTAACTGCATCTACAAGGGAGGCTAAAGCCACCGCCC
>NZ_JBAKAZ010000182.1:0-290 GCF_038155185.1 Psychromonas aquatilis | reverse complement strand
CAGAGCTCCTCCGCTCATGAGACTAAGCTGGCGCTTAATTCGCCCACCGCCCCGAGATCGAAAACAAATTTAATCTAAGTAAATGCGAAGTACATTGTTTATTAGCTGCATCTACAAGGGAGGCTGAAAAAAGAAGCCGCAGAGCTCCTCCGCTCATGATACTAAGCTGCGCTTAATTCGCCCACCGCCCCAAAGTCAAAACAAGATTCCTGAAAGTGAGTAGCACTAGCGTTAATATGTAGTGGTCAACTAATTCCGGACATTAAATTAAGGTTTTCTTCCGCTTTCGC
>NZ_JBAKAZ010000181.1:0-290 GCF_038155185.1 Psychromonas aquatilis | reverse complement strand
GTGGCTTCAGCCTCCCTTGATAATGTAAATAATAAAAGAAATAACTTTGTAGTTACCTTGTTGTATTTTTCTTCAATGAGTTTTGTTTAATGTTTTTGATTTGACGCAAGCAGGGAGACTAAAGTCACCGCCCCGGAGATAGCTTTTGTTCTTTGTTACACGCAGGCAGGGATAGTGGCTCAACACATATAATTATGCTCGTAGTAATCCCCTTGCTCGCACTTCGGGGCGGTGGCTTCAGCCTCCCTTGATAATGTAAATAATAAAAGAAATAACTTTGTAGTTACCTT
>NZ_JBAKAZ010000180.1:0-291 GCF_038155185.1 Psychromonas aquatilis | reverse complement strand
TGACTTTAGTCTCCCCGCTTGCATCAAAGTAAAAAACCAAAACAAACCTCATCTAAGTAAAATGCAACAAGGTAAAAAGACGAAGTGCTTTGTTTTATTCATTGCACCTACAAGGGAGGCTGAAGTCACCGCCCCAAAAAAACACTCAACTTCTACCTCGGGACGGTGACTTTAGTCTCCCCGCTTGCATCAAAGTAAAAAACCAAAACAAACCTCATCTAAGTAAAATGCAACAAGGTAAAAAGACGAAGTGCTTTGTTTTATTCATTGCACCTACAAGGGAGGCTGAAG
>NZ_JBAKAZ010000179.1:0-297 GCF_038155185.1 Psychromonas aquatilis | reverse complement strand
AACGAAATAAAATCAATCTAATCTTGATTGACAAAGAGTGACCATATATGTCCAGAATTTGGCAGTGCTACCTTTCACAGCTCAAAATTGGGTGTCCACGATCTTTACACGATCTTTAAGTATTGAGAAAAATGCAAGACACCCAATAGTTTTAAGCCATAACCTTATGAATTCATTACGTTCAACTAATGGGTGTCCAGAATTTCTGAGAATTTCGTGCAGTGTTTTGTTTTGAGAGAGTGGCGGTGTTTTTCAAGACAGTTGGCACTCATTAGCTAATTTTTATGCGACTTCTTT
>NZ_JBAKAZ010000178.1:0-299 GCF_038155185.1 Psychromonas aquatilis | reverse complement strand
TCTAAAGAGCCCACTGCACCTTGGTAATCTTTACCAAATCGACTGGCTAATGTTACCCAAATCGACTCATCTAAACCCAGTTTCCCAAGTAGTTGAGGATGGTAATTAGCAATGGCGCCTCGTTTATCTTCTCTTAATATGCGCCCGCTCCAATCAACAAGCTCTAAATAATCTAACAACGAAAAAGCAATGCCTGGCCCTCTCTTCTCTTCATCACATTCAAGTACATCACCAGTAAAACCAAATAAAGGCTTTTTCTGAAAGTGATAGGCTGAGGGGTTATCTTTTGCTTGTGCCAC
>NZ_JBAKAZ010000177.1:0-301 GCF_038155185.1 Psychromonas aquatilis | reverse complement strand
CTACAGCCAACAGGCCAAATCCAACTCTCTAGCGGCGCTGAAGTCGTTATGGCACCTAGTTTATGGTGATCAACTATACCTAAGATATGTGCTTTTTTCATATCATCAGTACCTTGACCCCAGTCAGAGTAATCTACAATGAAAATTTCTTCACCAGCTACTTCAGTACGAATTTCTGGCTGTGGTAAACCTGATTGCTCTAATAAATATAATGCTTCAGGATTTGGTTCGCCTTGTAAAGCTGGTGTTGCAGTTTTAGCCATTTTATTAAATAAACTAGCAAGGCCTATCGCAGTACACA
>NZ_JBAKAZ010000176.1:0-302 GCF_038155185.1 Psychromonas aquatilis | reverse complement strand
ATACCAATCTAAGTAAAAATATGATCTAATTGATTTATCTATTGCGATTAAAGCAACTCAAGATGGAGCATATTAAAAAGATAGATTTTAAAGTATTTTCCGGTAAGCAAATTTCATTACAAATGAAAATGCGTTTACTGGCTTTAGCACACTTTCAAGATGGCCATTCACGAGCCCAAATTGCTCAGTTCCTAAAAGTGAGTAGAATAAATAGGTGAGTCACTACCTAAGTGGAGTAGTATTGGCGTTCGCTTCGGGGCGGTGACTTTAGTCTCCCTGCTTGCATCAAAGTAAAAAACCAA
>NZ_JBAKAZ010000175.1:0-303 GCF_038155185.1 Psychromonas aquatilis | reverse complement strand
AATAAGTTATTTTAACAAGTAAAATAGATCAGTTAATTAGTGTGATTGGTATAACTAAGCATCAGGGATTTATACAAAAGGATTGGGTTAATAAAAAATATTGTAAAGCGGCTGAAAATCGCAAAGAGGCAATAAAAAATATGATACTTAATTCAGAGAATGAGTATTAATAAAAATAATAACTTAATCAAAAGAGATAAATCAGGAATGCCATGAACAGCGGAGTATTAATGTGAAGTTATTTAATTTAAAGATGGTGGGCGATACTGGGTTCGAACCAGTGACCCTCGCCTTGTAAGGGCG
>NZ_JBAKAZ010000174.1:0-304 GCF_038155185.1 Psychromonas aquatilis | reverse complement strand
GGTTCGTCAAGGTAAAGGTAAAGGTAACGTGGAATATTGGGTTGCTCTAACTCAGCCATGTAAAGTTCTTTATGAAATGGAAGGGGTTCCAGAAGCATTGGCTCGTGAAGCATTTGCTCTTGCAGCAGCTAAATTCCCAGTGGCAACAACTATCGTAACTCGTAAGGTGATGTAATGAAAGCTAACGAACTTAAAGATAACAGCGTTGAAGAGCTTAATGCTGAGCTTCTAAACTTATTACGTTAGCAATTTAACTTACGTATGCAGTTAAGCACTGGTCAGTTTGAAAAGCCGCACTCAATTA
>NZ_JBAKAZ010000173.1:0-305 GCF_038155185.1 Psychromonas aquatilis | reverse complement strand
GATTAACTATGAAAATTTACAAAGTCAGGTGTCCAGTTATGCTTGACCAGAATAGGTTGTTAATCCTTTAGGAAAACAACGAAGTAATTCCTGGCGCGCTAATGCGACCGACTTATCTATTGAATGGCCATAGTTTTCAGCTATTTCATGGCTATAATCATCAATGAAATAATCACAATACGCAGGGTATTCACTGCATAACATGGGTCTAAGTTGAATCATGTTTTTCCTTTAAATCATTAACTGCATAATACCAATCTAAGTAAAAATATGATCTAATTGAGTTATCTATTACTATTAAAGTG
>NZ_JBAKAZ010000172.1:0-313 GCF_038155185.1 Psychromonas aquatilis | reverse complement strand
TAATGTGGTTTTTATTTTAAATAATCGGGCTGAAAATGAGAAATTCTACAGCCTCATTAGGCAGGTATAGAGAAGATGGCGCTAGATTTAGGAAAGTTACTCAAACAAGAAGCATATGCTTGTATTGAAACTAGCATAGGAGAGCTTTGCGTCTTCGGCATCAATGTGAAAGGCCAAGCTGAACTACACAAGAATCTAGATAGCTCACTAGAAGATTGCATACCTGCCGACTTCATCCGAAATCTATGTGTTTATGTATCCCCCTGTGTCAGACTAGTTGTCACTCCTTAGTTTTCACTTAATAATAAAGACA
>NZ_JBAKAZ010000171.1:0-316 GCF_038155185.1 Psychromonas aquatilis | reverse complement strand
CATAATTGGCAATGTTTTGTATTCGATTGCTTTTTCTAAGAACGCATCAACAATACGTTTGGAGTAAGGTAAAATTACGTCTTTTTTTGCTGTAGAAAGCATTAAAGCGTCAGATAAGTTATTGATATCTTCTGAAGTACAAGCAAAGTCGATAAATTCAGAAACAGCATTAAGTTCTGCAACATCAGCTACTTTCTCTTATAAGAAGTATTCAACTGCTTTTACATCGTGGTTAGTTGTTGCTTCAAGATCTTTAACTCGTTCAGCATCAGCTTCACTGAAGTTAGCTACAATTGCATCAAGGTGTGCGTTTGCT
>NZ_JBAKAZ010000170.1:0-316 GCF_038155185.1 Psychromonas aquatilis | reverse complement strand
GTAGTTGTTATGACGCAGTCACGCCAATCTCAGGTATCGTTATCTGATACACCTTGAGATCGTGGACACCCATCATTAGAGATTGTGGAATGGAGATTGTGGACACCGAATGGAGATTGTGGACACCCATAAACTTTGACGGTTCATCATTACTCTTCTATCTTTTAGTAATGTAGTTTTGCATGCTAAGAGGTAGTTGTTATGACGCAGTCACGCCAATCTCAAGTATCGTTATCTGATACACCTTATTATCACTGTATTTCTCGTTGTGTTTGTCGAGCTTATTTATGTGGGGAAGATAAATACACAGAAAAGT
>NZ_JBAKAZ010000169.1:0-319 GCF_038155185.1 Psychromonas aquatilis | reverse complement strand
TATTTTAGGACAAAGCGGTTGTGGTAAAACAACCCTTCTCCGTTACCTTGCAGGTATTATCAATGAGCAAGTGGTCTGGAATGGTGACTTAAGTATTAGCAATCTAATACCGTTACAGGGGCAAGGTGCTTATATGGCACAACAAGACTTATTAATGCCTTGGTTACCGGTCTTAGAAAATGTCTTGTTAAGCGATAAGTTTTCTCAACGGTCGCGACAAATAAACAAACAACAAAAACACCAACAAGTAGAAAAGGCAACTTACTTATTACAACCAGTTGGCCTTGCTGATAAAGCACAACAGCGCCCACAAAACCTC
>NZ_JBAKAZ010000168.1:0-320 GCF_038155185.1 Psychromonas aquatilis | reverse complement strand
TATAGTCTTTAACTAATGGGGCAGCTATTTTTAGTACTTTTATTTGTCCCACTTGAATTGTTTGTTATGTGTTTTTAAACAAACTTATCAGGTGGTAAGTTCAAGCAACATCTTTTCAAGTTTTTTTATAATTGTTTGCTTATCGAAATCATTTCTGAGCTCGTTATGCCAGAATTCTCCAACTTTTTTGTCTCCGCCATATTTACTTAATTTTATCAATAACTCATCAATAGGGGCACCATAAACCTCAATACCGTAGTTAAAAAGTAAGCGTCTAGCAAAGCACACCTAGTATCGACTTTCTGATTGTTTAAAAATAT
>NZ_JBAKAZ010000167.1:0-325 GCF_038155185.1 Psychromonas aquatilis | reverse complement strand
TTAAAAGGTTAAAAGGTTAAAAGGTTAAAAGGTTAAAAGGTTAAAAGGTTAAAAGGTTAAAAGCCTTACCACTAAGGCACTAAGAACCACTAAGAAAAGAAAAATATGGTGAAAAGATAAAACCGGATCTAGCTTTTCCTTAGTGTTCTCTGTGGAAGCGCAGCGCTTAGTGGTTACTTTTATTTTGGCTTAAAGATTAAAAACCTTACCGCTAAGGCACTAAGAGCCACTAAGAGCCACTAAGAAAAATATGGTAAAAAGATAAAACCGGACCTAGGTTTTCCTTAGTGTTCTTTGTGAAGTGCAGCGCTTAGTGGTTACTTTT
>NZ_JBAKAZ010000166.1:0-335 GCF_038155185.1 Psychromonas aquatilis | reverse complement strand
GCGCCGATGATAGTGTGGGGTCTCCCCATGTGAAAGTAGGACATCGCTAAGCGCCTCATTAAACGAACCCTGTTGACTGAGGTCGACAGGGTTTTTTTATATCTAAAATTCAGTGAAATACCAGCTACTATCAAGCGTGGACATAGAACGTCATTGTGCTTAGTTTAAGGCTGCTATTATCTTTTAAGTGCGACTTCCATATCGGGGCGGTGACTTTAGTCTCCCTGCCTGCGTCAAAGCAAAAGCCCAAACAAAATTCATCGAAGAAGAACGCACAAGGTAATACCAATCTAAGTAAAAATATGATCTAATTGAGTTATCTATTGCTATTAAAG
>NZ_JBAKAZ010000165.1:0-338 GCF_038155185.1 Psychromonas aquatilis | reverse complement strand
TCTCCCTGCTTGCGTCAAAATAAAAAACCAAAACAAACTTCATCTAAGTAAAATGTAACAAGGTAAAGAGCGAAGTACTTTGCTTTATTGACTAAATCTACAAGGGAGGCTGAAGCCACCGCCCCAAAGCCAAAACAAGATTCCTGAAAAGGAGTCGCAGAGCTTCTCCGCTCATGATACTAAGCTAACGCTTTACTAGTAGTGTTGACGTTCGCTTCGGGGCGGTGACTTTAGTCTCCCTGCTTGCGTCAAAACAACAAACCAAAACAAACTTCATATAAGTAAAATGTAAGCGTCTAGCAAACCACACCTATTTTTTGAAATTCCATGGTAACAGG
>NZ_JBAKAZ010000164.1:0-340 GCF_038155185.1 Psychromonas aquatilis | reverse complement strand
AAGCGAAGGTCAATACTACTCGCTTAGATAGTTACTCATCCATTTATTAACGCTAATTTTACTCACTTTCAGGAACCTTGCTTTGACTTTGGTGCGGTGGGCGAATTAAGCGCGAGCTTAGTATCATGAGCGGAGGAGTTCTGCGACTTCTTTTTTTAGCCTCTCTTGTAGATGCAGTTAATAAAACAAGGTACTTCGCTCTTGACCTTGTTGCATTTTACTTAGATGAAATTTTTTTTGGTTTTTTACTTTGATGCAAGCAGGGAGACTAAAGTCACCGCCCCTAAGCGAAGGTCAATACTACTCGCTTAGATAGTTACTCATCCATTTATTAACGCTA
>NZ_JBAKAZ010000163.1:0-341 GCF_038155185.1 Psychromonas aquatilis | reverse complement strand
ACATCCATGTGCTTTCTGAGACTACGGCAAACGTCCTGTTTGCCGTTGCTAACCATATGGCGAGATTAGGAAAACGCAACGGAGGTATGTGGTTATCGCGGTAGTGTTATGCGCGCTTTTTTTTAATGGCTCCGTGACTTTTAGAGGAGGTAATTAATAGAACTTTACCGTTGGCTAACACATAATGCTTTACCCGGGGCGGTGACTTTAGTCTCTCTGCCTGCGTCAAAGCAAAAGCCAACACAAATTTCATCTAAGTAAAATGTAATCAAGGTAATGAGCGAAGTACTGTAAGCGTCTAGCAAAGCACACCTAGTATCGACTTTCTGATTGTTTAAAAA
>NZ_JBAKAZ010000162.1:0-349 GCF_038155185.1 Psychromonas aquatilis | reverse complement strand
TGATGCAAGCAGGGAGACTAAAGTCACCGCCCCGAAGCGAACGTCAATACTACTCCGTTTAGATAGTTACTCGCTTATTTATTAACGCTAGTGCTACTCACTTTTAGGAACTGAGCAATTTCAGGTAGTGAATGCCCATCTTGAAAATGAGTTAAAGCCAGTAAGCGTATTTTCATTTGTAATGAAGTTTGCTTACGGACGAATACTTTAAAATCTGTCTTTTTATATGCTCCATCTTGAGTCGCTTTAATCGTAATAGATAAATCAATTAGCTCATATTTTTACTTAGATTGGTATAATACCAATCACACTAATTAACTGATCTATTTTACTTGCTAAAATAACTTAT
>NZ_JBAKAZ010000161.1:0-350 GCF_038155185.1 Psychromonas aquatilis | reverse complement strand
GAGCAACAATTGCATTGGTTATTATCAGGTTATGATGTCATCGGTCATCGCAATATTGATGTAACCGGTAAGCAAATGATTTAATTGGAAAGATCTATTGATGATCATCAACGCCAGTTCACTTAGGACTGGAAAGCCTGTCGTTATGCCTTAAAATAGGCGCCATGAAAAATGAACTTGCCCTTAAACAGCGTATTGCTGAACTTGAAAAACTGTTAGCCCAGAAGGATGCCCACATTGCGGCATTAGAAGAGCGCTGGCGTTTAGCCCAACAAAAGCAATTCGGCAAAAGTGCCGAAGGCTTTGTGGGCGACGGTGAATTATTTAATGAAGTAGAAGAGATTGTTGAA
>NZ_JBAKAZ010000160.1:0-352 GCF_038155185.1 Psychromonas aquatilis | reverse complement strand
TTGCTTCTTTCTCTTCTGACAAGAGAAAGAAGATCGCCGACAAGGCGAAACAAACCGTTAATAAATATCGAAAAGTTAAAATGAGCACAGATGAACTAATAGCAAATGAAAAATCATTAACCTACTCGTATTTTTTTTTTGCTTTTGACTAGACACAACAGGGAGGTAAAGGTTTTCGGGGCGGTGGGCGAATTAAGCGGCAGCTTAGTCTCCTGAGCGGAGGAGCTCTGCGACTCCTTTTTTCAGTATCCATTTTTGTTCTTTCGGGGCGGTGGCTTCAGCCTCCCTTGAAGGTGTTATGAATAAAACAAACCACTTCGTCAGTTACCTTGCTGCATTTTACTCGATGAAT
>NZ_JBAKAZ010000159.1:0-355 GCF_038155185.1 Psychromonas aquatilis | reverse complement strand
AAGTTATTTTAGCAAGTAAAATAGATCAGTTAATTAGTGTGATTGGTATTACCTACTATACCCATCATCTCAAAGCTGCAATATTAACTTCTTAATGTCTGTTTGACCTTTAGCTGCGGAATCATCAATACTTTAATCTAAAGTAAATAATTTAATGACAGCAGATCCCTGAAGCTTACGACCATTAAGTAAATCGTTAACTTATTTTCTCTTTTTATTATTTCACTTGGTTATTATTATTGGTTTTTCACGATAACCTTATACCAATCTGTAAAATTAACTGGTCAGTTTCATCCAATCCCTAAAACACATACTTTTCACCCTTCGAGGCCTTCGCTTAGATAGATACTCACCT
>NZ_JBAKAZ010000158.1:0-358 GCF_038155185.1 Psychromonas aquatilis | reverse complement strand
TTCATCAGCAAACAACGTGGGCTGTTTTAACAGCTCGGCTTTAAGCTTTTCAACTAATGGCTCGAAGAGTGTGGCTGATTTATCTATCCAACTACTCATGGTCTGACGACTGAGTTCAATACCATATTGCTTAAACATGGATTCTTGGCGATAAAGCGGTAAACCATATTGGTATTTACTGGTGATAAGCTGGGCTAACAAACTTGCCGTTGCAATCCCTTTATTTATTGGCATAGCAGGCATAGCCGCTTGTTTTATCGGGGTGTGAGTCGAGGATTTATCACAATGACGACAGGCATATTTAGGACGGATATGCTCAATAACTTTGATTTTAGCAGGGATAAACTCAAGCTTTTCT
>NZ_JBAKAZ010000157.1:0-371 GCF_038155185.1 Psychromonas aquatilis | reverse complement strand
CTCATTGCTTAGGTTAATAGTAGGTGGAGCGCTAATCTACTGTTTGTATAGGGGCAGTCTAGAAAACAATATAGATTAGATATCTCAAAGGCAGGCAAGAAATCATAATCCCAAAACCTTTGTGTGACCTCGATTTTCTTCCCTTTATCTTTTTTATCAATCTTTCCAATCCATAATCTTCAAAACTTATGGGTGTCCACGATCTTTTTCTTTCAGTGCATTTAAAAAAAAATGCACCTGCTTTGTGCTTCACTTTATTTAGATATTTAATAAATGAGCTAGTAAATATAAAGAAAAAAGTTGAGGTATGTGCTAAGGTAATCACCCCAAAAAATAATAGAAGTCAAAAGTAGAATTTTCTCGTATGCTTT
>NZ_JBAKAZ010000156.1:0-372 GCF_038155185.1 Psychromonas aquatilis | reverse complement strand
AAAATGCTAAAAGGTAACGAGCGAAGTGTGATCTTTTGTTCATTGCATCTGCAAGGGAGGCTGAAGCCACCGCCCCGAGATCGAAGACAAAAATTCTCGAAGTAAAATACAACAAGGTAAAGAGGCGAAGTGCTTTGTTTTATTGACAGCATCTACAAGGGAGTCTAAAAAAAGGAGTCGCAGAGCTCCTCCGCTCATGAAACTAAGCTAGTGCTTAATTCGCCCACCGCTCCAAAAGAATACTTAGTTTCTACCTCGGGGCGGTGACTTTAGTCTCCCTGCCTGCGTCAATCCCAAAAACCAAAACAAAATTCATCTAATACCAATTCCGTTAATTAAGTTTCCAAATTTGTCCAATCTCGATAGCACAGC
>NZ_JBAKAZ010000155.1:0-388 GCF_038155185.1 Psychromonas aquatilis | reverse complement strand
TGTAATTTTCGTAAATAGAACAACTATTTAACTCAAATTACGCCTTAAACTAAGTGATTTTTTCTGCGCAAAATTTAGATCACTTATTTAATATAATTGGTATAACCCAAGCCCACAAAATTAACCCGTTTCATTAGCAAAAAGAATCCAACCTTAAATAACCTTCAACTTAGAAAACAGAGTATAAAATTTCGCTCTTCGACAAGTCCTATCGTTTTTGTAAACACAAAAATAAGAACTAATATTGAAATAGGGCATAACGATAACTTGTCATCACCAGTTAAAAATAAGTAATGTGAGACAAACAGAATATAAAAAATTATCAGCTTTTAACTTTTAACTTTTAACTTTTAACTTTTAACTTTTAACTTTTAACTTTTAACTTTTA
>NZ_JBAKAZ010000154.1:0-403 GCF_038155185.1 Psychromonas aquatilis | reverse complement strand
ATGGTCTTAAAGAAGTTAAAGGTCAGTAATTTGACTGGTGCTTAGCACCTCTATAACTTCAGTCTTAAAGAAGTTAAAGGTCAGTAATATTTAAGCTTAACTTCGGTTAAGTTAATAAATATTACTGACCTTTAATTTATAAATCCTCAACTCAGGTTGGGCAGGTTGGGGATTTTTTTTGACTTTTTTTTACTGTAATTTGGATAAAGAGCATTAAGCCGTTCAGACCGGGTTGCTGTTCTTTATTAACTACGGGCAACTGATAAAAAAGCAATTTATAATTATAAATTAATGCCTTTTTATACGTAGCTAAGTTGCGTTAGGTGATGCAGCACCGTACTGAAGTGGTCTATGTAGTGGTCAACTAATTCCGGACATTAAATTAAGGTTTTCTTCCGCTTTC
>NZ_JBAKAZ010000153.1:0-410 GCF_038155185.1 Psychromonas aquatilis | reverse complement strand
GAGTCTACAGAATTGATTTGTGAAGTTTTTGAAGTACCACGCGCTAGTTTTTATGGCTTTAAACAAGCTAGAAAAGTGATTAATAAGCAAGAAGTAGCGTTACGAGCCAAGGTAAATGAGCTATTCAAACTGAGCAGAAGCGCTGCAGGAAGCCGAAGCCTCGTTATGATGCTCGGTGAAGCTGGCTTCAACATAGGTCGCTTTAAAGTAAGGCGTATCATGAAAGATATGCACTTAATCAGTAAACAGCCGGGTTCGCACGCTTACAAAAAGGCAACCGTAGAACGACCTGGCATTCCAAATCTATTGGAGCGAGAATTTAATGTTGCTCAGCCAAATCATGTTTGGTGCGGGGATATCACTTATATTTGGGCAGGTAGTCGCTGGATATATCTTGCGGTTGTACTCGA
>NZ_JBAKAZ010000152.1:0-436 GCF_038155185.1 Psychromonas aquatilis | reverse complement strand
ACGCCTGATGCGCCATTAGCGGATGGTACGGAAGTGAGCGCGACAGCAACGGACTCAGCGGGTAATGAAAGTGGCCCAGTAACGGCGACAGTGGATGCAGCAATTAATGTGACGATTGATGAAAGTAGCCTAGCGGATACCTCTGATAACACGCCAATCTTAACAGGTACCGTGGATACGGACGCTGACAGCGTGACGGTGATGATTGGTGGTCACTCTTACGATGCGACTGTGGATACAGCCAATGGCAGTTGGAGCGTGGGCGTAACGACACCACTTGCAGTAGATGGTGATTATACGGTGACGGTGACAGCGACGGATGCGTTAGGTAATACAGATGAAGTCACCGGTGATTTAACCCTTGATACGTCAGCGCCAGGTGCGCCAACGGTTGATGAAACGAACGGTAAAGGTAGCTTAACGGGTACGGCAGAGC
>NZ_JBAKAZ010000151.1:0-438 GCF_038155185.1 Psychromonas aquatilis | reverse complement strand
AATAAGTTATTTTAGCAAGTAAAATAGATCAGTTAATTAGTGTGATTGGTATAAACAAAGAGCTAACCAAGGACATTTCCGTACGGATACAAAAAAGCCGCTAAAGTTTTCACTTTAACGGCTTGAATGATGGTGCTTGGTCTCGAGGGGTCAAACAAAGAGCTAAACCAAGGACATTCCTTACGGATACAAAAAAGCCACAACTAAATAAATAGTTGTGGCCTAAATGATGGTGTTTCATCTCGCTGATTCTTAAACAAAGAGTTAAACCAAGGACATTTCCGTGTAGATACAAAAAAGCGCTAAGTATTTTCACACTTAGCGCTTGAATGATGGTACTGCGTCTCGAGGGTTTAAACAAAGAGCTAACCAAGGACATTTCGGTACGGATACAAAAAAGCCGCTAAAGTTTTCACTTTAACGGCTTGAATGATGGTG
>NZ_JBAKAZ010000150.1:0-447 GCF_038155185.1 Psychromonas aquatilis | reverse complement strand
ACCTTTAAAGCAACCACTAAGCGCTTCGCTTCACAGAGAGCACTAAGGTAAAAGACTAAAAATCAGTTTCAAGGTGCAAGCTAAATCTAAACACAAACTTACAAAATAACTGTTTTTTAACAATCATTTGCTTTTCTTAGTGGTTCTTCGTGCCTTAGTGGTAAAGGTTTTAATCTTTTGTCTTTAGATTCAAAGTACAAGATTCAAGATAAAATCAACACCTTTAAAACAACCACTAAGCGCTTCGCTTCACAGAGAGCACTAAGGTAAAAGACTAAAAATCAGTTTCAAGGTGCAAGCTAAATCTAAACACAAACTTACAAAATAACTGTTTTTTAACAATCATTTGCTTTTCTTAGTGGTTCTTCGTGCCTTAGTGGTAAAGGTTTTAATCTTTTGTCTTTAGATTCAAAGTACAAGATTCAAGATAAAATCAACACCTTTAAA
>NZ_JBAKAZ010000149.1:0-451 GCF_038155185.1 Psychromonas aquatilis | reverse complement strand
TTTCATCGTCACCGCTTTCATTGGTGCACCATTATCAGAATGTAAAACGAGTGGGTTACGACCTATTTTCTCTCGCCAGCAGGTTCGTTCAAGTAACTCACCAGCCTTGATACCACACTCATTTTCATACACCTCATAGCCGACTATTTTTCGACTATAAATATCTTCTATCATGTACAAATAATAATATTGTCCCCGTACTTTTGAGTGGCAATAAGTGATATCCCATGACCACACTTCATTCGCTTTATTAGTAGTATATGTGGTTGGTTTACTGACTTTTTTACGGACTTTACTACGCCCTCGATGAACGAGTTGACCAACCTGTTTCAGAACCCGATAAAACGTTGATACTGAAGCGATATAGACCCCCGAATCTAATAATGAAGGCACTATCTGAGAAGGGGGTAAACTTGCATATTCTTTACTGTTACAAATCGCTAAAACTGAT
>NZ_JBAKAZ010000148.1:0-452 GCF_038155185.1 Psychromonas aquatilis | reverse complement strand
ACCGCCTGTTACCATGGAATTTCAAAAAATAGGTGTGGTTTGCTAGACGCTTACTTATAAATAAAGAAATTAGTGCCGAAGAAGACCTAATCAATTTTGAGCCATTTACATTAAATGAAGTAGTATATAAAGGCCCGATAGCAGCATGGTTATATCGTACTGAACAACTCGCCAAAGCTTATGGTTATCACCTCTACTTACCTGAAAACAGTTTGGATCGCGATATAAACCATTTTTTAAGGTTATTAAAAGAATGCCATCATTACATCATTGTAAATGAGCCTTCTTAGCCTTTTGCTCGCCGAGGCTACTTGATACTTATTAGCTTTTATTTCGCACTAACGACGACTTTTGAGTTATAAGGTTTCGGGCGGTGGCTGAATTAGCCGACAGGCTAGTGTTATGAACGGAAGAGCTCTGCGATTCCTTTTTTCAGCCTCCCTTTTTTAACT
>NZ_JBAKAZ010000147.1:0-453 GCF_038155185.1 Psychromonas aquatilis | reverse complement strand
TAGACGCGCTAGATTTAGGTTCTAGTATCGCAAGGTGTGAGAGTTCAAGTCTCTCCTTCCGCACCATTCTTTATTTAATAAAGAATCCAATCAGAGAAGTTCAACTCTTAAAAATCAATAATTGGGATATCGCCAAGCGGTAAGGCACCGGGTTTTGATCTCGGCATTCAGAGGTTCAAATCCTCTTATCCCAGCCAAATTCTCTAATACGTTTTTAACGAATTAGAATCCTTGAAGAAGGTTAAACTTGAAATTATGTTTTATTTAATTATAAAATATAAAGAGAAGTAAACTCTTAAAATAAAAAATAGTATATTGTCATGTGATATTGCACCGCGAGGTTTTAATATAGGATCTCCGCATAATACTAAAGAGAAGTAAACTCTTAAAATAACAACTGGGATATCGCCAAGCGGTAAGGCACCGGGTTTTGATCTCGGCATTCAGAGGTTC
>NZ_JBAKAZ010000146.1:0-454 GCF_038155185.1 Psychromonas aquatilis | reverse complement strand
GTACGTGCCTTGGAAGGATTACAAAGAACTTACTGGTGATTTAAAAGGAATTTATCGAGCAGTAACTGAGGATGAAGCCTTAAAAGCACTGGATGAGTTTAGTGGAAAATGGGATGAGAAGTATCCTCAAATCAGCCGTTCATGGCGTGCTCATTGGCATAACCTAAATACGTTGTTTAGCTACCCAGAGGACATCAGAAAAGCAATATATACGACCAATGCCATTGAGTCCTTGAACAGCGTAATACGTAAAGCTATCAAGAAACGTAAGGTGTTCCCAACTGATGATTCGGCTAAGAAGGTGATTTATCTTGCTATCATGGATGCATCAAAGAAATGGACGATGCCAATAAGGAATTGGAAAACGGCCTTGAATCGTTTTATGATAACGTTCGAAGACCGCCTTAAAGATTACATTTAAAAACCGCAGTTACACAGAGTTATTTACAGGGTC
>NZ_JBAKAZ010000145.1:0-460 GCF_038155185.1 Psychromonas aquatilis | reverse complement strand
ATGTGATCTAATGTTCATATTCAAAGGAGATGATATGAATCACGATTTTTCTGGCCTTATTAACGCGACATCTAATGCACGATATCGATTGAAATTACTTGCTGTTTCCCATTTTATTGAGGGAAAGAATAGAACTGAAATTGCTTGCTTCTTGAAAGTAAGTAGAAGAAGTATAAACATTTGGATTAAATCATATTTAGACCATGGTTTAGCGGGTTTAAAGGCGAAGTCCCCAACAGGAAGACCATCAAAACTAACCCCAGAGCAACTTGAGCAAGTGAAAGCTTACATCATAGACAACGCCATCAAATCAGAAGGTGGGCGTTTACAAGGCAGAGATGTACAAACATTTATTGAATCGCAATTTGCAGTAACCTACCAAAAAACAAATATTTATCAGTTAATGCATAAGTTGAATCTAAGCTGGATAACGACTCGCTCTAAACATCCAAAACAATCA
>NZ_JBAKAZ010000144.1:0-461 GCF_038155185.1 Psychromonas aquatilis | reverse complement strand
ATAAGTGATAATAATACCACCTTAAATGGTGTCCGAGATCATTAGACCACTACAAAATGACAAAGTTCATTGAGAACAAACGTTGTTAATGAGTTTTACAGGAAGGTTCATAAGTCACTTTAACTTGCCTACAGAAATGAGACGAATCTAAACTTAGTCCTATCGTAAATTAGCCTACCAAAGTGTATCGAAAGTATTTTAGAAGATTTATTTCCCTTACGTTATTTTTGATTGTTCTCAGGAGCGTTCCATTATTACTTTTCATGAGCACTTTTGATTATTTTAATTAATACTTTCAAATGAATTAGTCTTTATTTTTTTATCGGTTTTATAGTTGTGTGTTTTCGGTGGAGGATTGTTCTATAAAAACCTCTCGTTCAATACGTTGTTCAAAGAAGAAGATGATGCGGTGTTTTTCAAGACAGTTGGCACTCATTAGCTAATTTTTATGCGACTTCTTT
>NZ_JBAKAZ010000143.1:0-466 GCF_038155185.1 Psychromonas aquatilis | reverse complement strand
TATCATCTCCTTTGAATATAAACATTAGATCACATTTTTAACGGAATTGGTATTAGATTAAGAAGCTCACGATCAACATTATCCCCACAGTTAATGCCTATAAAAGCAATTATGAGATAGCCTATAAATACTCAGGGGCGGTGGCTTCAGCCTCCCTTGTAGATGTATTGAATAAAACCAAGCACTTCGCTCGTTACCTTGTTGTATTCTTCTTCGATGAAGTTTGTTTTTGCTTTTACTTTAACGCAGGTAGGGAGACTAAAGTCACCGCCCCGAGGTCTAATCTCGTACTTAAAAGATAATAGCAGGCTTAAACTAAGCACAATGACGTTCTCGCTTAATAGTAAAGTGCGTAGATAGTAGCAGGTATTTCTCTGAATTTTAGATATAAAAAAACCCTGTCGAGGTTAATCAACAGGGTTCATTTAATGAGGCGCTTAGCGATGTCCTACTTTCACATGGGGAG
>NZ_JBAKAZ010000142.1:0-467 GCF_038155185.1 Psychromonas aquatilis | reverse complement strand
CTGCGAAAGCGGAAGAAAACCTTAATTTAATGTCCGGAATTAGTTGACCACAACATTTGACCAGATTTTATATTGGTTAAACCTTTTAAAAATAAACTCTACACAAATCTAAATATCTCTCCAACAATTCCACTCCATATTAATTTTCACAATAAAAAACAACATTAGAAATAAATTCTAGAATTTATGACTAATCTAATAGTAACAAAATACCCATGTATTTTGTACTACAGTACAAAATACCCCGATACTTTGTACTGCAGTACAAAAAAACCCGATATTTTGTACTATGGCAAAATACCCATATATTTTGTACTGTAAGAATTAAGTGGGATTTTATAGTTAAAAAAATAGGGGGAAGTGCGCCCTATTTTTCTTATGATCACGGTCTTTATTGGAATTATTTTTAATGGGTTATTCTGGTCTAATTGAACCGGACACTTTAATTCTGGATAATAATATCCACT
>NZ_JBAKAZ010000141.1:0-470 GCF_038155185.1 Psychromonas aquatilis | reverse complement strand
GACACCCATTAATTGAAGACTATAAAATCAATCAATTACAACTTAAAGTCGATGGTTCTCCAGCCTTTATTTGTTTGTTAGATATGAACTATTTCCACTGAGTTAATGCATTGGCAATTATACTTTTGACAAGGTTTAAAGGAGGACGCTCATTTAATTCAAAATAGCTTTCCATATATTTCGCAAAATGGAGAAAATCCGCCTCTGTCGCTCTTAAAATTCGATCCTCGGAATAATCATCACCGAATGTTTTGATAAGTAATTCATAACTATCTTGGTTAGAACACTCTAATTCTTCATAGAACTCATCTATTGCATTAGTGACTCCATCAGGAAAGTTCTCTAAAAAATAATTTTCAGCTTGCATAGTTGAATGCTCCTAAAAGTAGTAAAGGTAGCGGAAAGTAGAAAGTAGCGGACACCCATTAATTGAAGGCTATAAAATCAATTAATTACAACTTAAAGTCGAT
>NZ_JBAKAZ010000140.1:0-481 GCF_038155185.1 Psychromonas aquatilis | reverse complement strand
CGGTGTTTTTCAAGACAGTTGGCACTCATTAGCTAATTTTTATGCGACTTCTTTCCTAGGAGCATCTGGATTTAATGTGACAGCTCCAATTGCATTACAGTCTTGAACCTCACCAGACCAACGCAGTGGGTTTTTAGCCCTAGCATCTAGTAATACGATTCTTCTCTTATTCAGTATGTCACCATCTAAACCATCATGCCGTTCACTAGGTGTTACGAACTTAATCCTGCTGTGCTTGTGCTCCGTGTTATACCAGCTCACAAAACCTTGCACCCAATCTCGTACCTCTCTTAAATCCCTAAACCCATGAGATGGCCAATCAGGTCGATATTTTAGCGTCCTAAATGTAGACTCAGAATACGGGTTATCGTTACTCACTCTTGGTCTGTTATATGACGGCGTAACACCGAGCTCTTCCATTTTTACTTTCATCGTCACCGCTTTCATTGGTGCACCATTATCAGAATGTAAAACGAGTGGG
>NZ_JBAKAZ010000139.1:0-512 GCF_038155185.1 Psychromonas aquatilis | reverse complement strand
TATTGCCGTGAAAATGGCTTTTATCCAGAGCAAATAAAGGTTTGGAAAAGTGAGTTTGTACAAGGCATGCAAATAAAAAAAGTAAGCAAAAAAGCCAGTATTAAAGAAGCCCAAGCTGATAAAGCTGAGATTAAGAAACTAAAAAAAGAGCTACAACGCAAGGAGAAAGCACTTGCTGAAACTGCTGCCATATTGGTGCTAAGAAAAAAGTTGAACGCTTTCTACGGCCAAGAGGACGAGGAGAGCTAACGGCATTACTTGAACGACAAAAGTTAATTACTCTGATTAATAAGGCTTTTACAGCCGGAGCTAGAAAAGCAATTGCTTGCTCTGAAGCAGGAATAAGTCTGAGAACCTATCGTCGCTGGATAAAAGAAGATGCTCTGACGGTTGGAGATAGACGCCTTGATGCTGATAGACCGGAGCCGAAAAACAAATTAACTGATGCTGAACGGGCATCAGTTTTAGCGATTTGTAACAGTAAAGAATATGCAAGTTTACCCCCTTCTCAG
>NZ_JBAKAZ010000138.1:0-574 GCF_038155185.1 Psychromonas aquatilis | reverse complement strand
AAACATTTCGTTTTATTTATCACACCAATCAACACTAAGTGTCATTGTTTTTGTGTGATAAATAAGAACATTTATCAGCTTTCCTAATTGTTAAAGAGCAGACTTTTTCGTTAAAAAAAGCCTTAGATAAAATCGTTATCTTATCTAAGGCTTCTATCATGTCGGTCACTTCGATTAAATGAAGTGGTGGAGCTATGCGGGATCGAACCGCAGACCTCCTGCGTGCAAGGCAGGCGCTCTCCCAGCTGAGCTATAGCCCCAACATGGTATAGTATAAATAGAAATGCCAATTTCAATACAAGAAATTGGTGGGTCTGGGCAGATTCGAACTGCCGACCTCACCCTTATCAGGGGTGCGCTCTAACCAACTGAGCTACAGACCCGATTTTCAGTTCTATCTCATCGTTGGATAACCAACCAAGTGACAGAACCAATATACTAGAGGTCTATCTATACGTCTCTTTACTTTCTAATCAAACAATCTGTGTGGGCACTCGATGAGTATTTGCGAAGCAAAAGCTCATGCCGGTAGGTTTATTTGCCAAAGCAAATTCACCGTAAGGCTTGTTAATGT
>NZ_JBAKAZ010000137.1:0-598 GCF_038155185.1 Psychromonas aquatilis | reverse complement strand
AGGTTCTAGTATCGCAAGGTGTGAGAGTTCAAGTCTCTCCTTCCGCACCATTCTTAACTAAGCGTTAAGAAATAATTAAACCAGCTTTTTAGCTGGTTTTTTTATATCTAAAATTTGAGTGTGTTAATAATATTAATAGACGCACTAGCATTAGGTTCAGCTATTCCCAAAGAATGCGCAAGGCGTGAGAGTTCAAGTCTCTCTTTCCGCACCATTCTTCTACTGAGAAGAAATAAATTAACCAGCTTTTTAGCTGGTTTTTTTATGTCTAAAATTTGAGTGTGTTAATGATATTAATAGACGCACTAGCATTAGGTTCAGCTATTCCCAAAGAATGCGCAAGCTGTGAGAGCTCAAGTCTCTCTTTCCGCACCATTCTTCTAATGAGAAGAAATAAATTAACCAGCTTTTTAGCTGGTTTTTTTATATCTAAAATTTGAGTGTGTTAATGATACTAATAGATGCACTAGCATTAGGTTCAGCTATTCCCAAAGAATGCCCAAGCGATGAAAACTCAAACCTATGCTCCGCATTATTAATTAACTAATACCAATCTAAGTAAAAATATGATCTAATTGAGTTATCTATTGCTATTAAA
>NZ_JBAKAZ010000136.1:0-611 GCF_038155185.1 Psychromonas aquatilis | reverse complement strand
TTATTTCGCCCTGTCGGCTTATAAGATTTCGGGGCGGTGGCTTCAGCCTCCCTGTTTTAACCTTTGTACTCTTTTTCAATCTGCTTTTTTTACTTTAAATATATTATATAATTCAAAGCCCCTTTAATTTATTCTCACAAACATACTTTTTATTGCCTCTAGAAAGTATTTATTCAATAAACCAAATTTTCAAGGAAGGTTAAATTTGGAAGATACCGTTAATAGAGTTATTAAAGTCCATCCAAACTCAAAACGTAATGCACTATCGCTTATATGCCTTGGATGTATATTGATACTTCTTTTTTGGCTTATCAGTTTATTTTTTTGGCAAGCCATTAAAATTCAATTGATTTTGCTCATATGTGTCAGCTTAATCATTGCATTCATAGGGATTCTTAAATATTTAGAGCCTGAAACCAGCTTTTTTATCACACCTAAAATGATTGAATATTGCCACCTTAATGGCAAGTGGACACTTCCATGGCAAGATATTATTCGCTTTGGAGAAGTTAAAGCAGACGTCAGAGGGGAGCATACACAGTTACCTTACCTCGGTATGTAGTGGTCTAATGATCTCGGACACCATTTAAGGTGGTATTATTATCACTTAT
>NZ_JBAKAZ010000135.1:0-629 GCF_038155185.1 Psychromonas aquatilis | reverse complement strand
TAACACAGAGAAAAACGTCTACTTCTGATCTCCATTAAAAATGGGGAGATTACCATGGCAAGTGTACACTCAACTCTTCCCACATAAGTTACATGATAAGTTCAATGAATAAAAAGCTTATTTTTTCATCATAGAATTTAAAAATATTTACGGTGCTGTGTGTCAATTTGAAAACATTTTCATAAACTTATTTTTTAGCCATAAAAATTCCAATAAGTGCATACACATAGCCCCACTAATCAAAGCAATAAAAAAAACCAAATAAAGCTCCATTAGAGAACTCTAATAGCATTTAATGAAAAACCCAGCCGACACAGGATGGACCCCACCACAAAAACCTCTTAAAACGCCCCATATTAAACTTAACCATTATTACAATTAAATTTTTTAAAGACTAATTAATTAAACCACTTGATTTCATATCTCATATCTAACTACTTAATCGATATAAAGCCCTAGGCTATCGTCAACAACTTTAGAGATTTAAAAACAAAAACACACCGAGCCAGCCAAAAAAGAATATTTAAAAGAGTAGGAGAAACATTGAGCGAAATGTTCTTTGAAGACACGAACATCCCCCCTGTGTCAGACTAGTTGTCACTCCTTAGTTTTCACTTAATAATAAAGAC
>NZ_JBAKAZ010000134.1:0-635 GCF_038155185.1 Psychromonas aquatilis | reverse complement strand
CTGTGCTATCGAGATTGGACAAATTTGGAAACTTAATTAACGGAATTGGTATAATACCTTATTTGGTGGGACTAATGTACCGGCCCCAATAATTACATCATCTTCAATATGTGCATTATCTAAAACAATTGCCCCCATCCCAACTAAAACACGATCGCCAATAGTACAAGCATGAAGCATTGCTTTATGCCCTACAGTAACATCCTTTCCAATCGTTAAAGAATAACCATCTACTGATGCTTCACCTTTTCTGGCGACATGCAATACCGATCCATCTTGAATATTAGTACGCGCACCAACAGAAATATTATTTACATCACCGCGTAAAACACACATTGGCCAAATACTGACATCATCAGCGAGCTTCACATCACCAATAATTGAAGAAAAAGGGTCAATATAAACGTTATTACCAATCTGAGGATGAATGTTTTTATAGGAACGTAATGTAGGAAGCATAAAACACCTTTTGAAATAAACATTAAAACTTCACTATACGACACAAAAGTGTGGATAACAAAAGCTAAATTGTGGATAACTTGTGGTCAATCTAGGTATAAAAATTAATTGCAAATAATCGTAATAAAACGCTTGCTTACCTTCTCAAGATCCCTATAATGCGCATCCACAGACAC
>NZ_JBAKAZ010000133.1:0-664 GCF_038155185.1 Psychromonas aquatilis | reverse complement strand
ATCTCCGGATCAAAGTGGGGGACCTTCGGGCCTCACGCCATAAGAGTAGCCCAAGTGGGATTAGCTAGTTGGTAAGGTAATGGCTTACCAAGGCGACGATCCCTAGTTGGTCTTAGAGGATGACCAGCCACACTGGAACTGAGACACGGTCCAGACTCCTACGGGAGGCAGCAGTGGGGAATATTGCACAATGGGCGCAAGCCTGATGCAGCCATGCCGCGTGTGTGAAGAAGGCTTTCGGGTTGTAAAGCACTTTCAGCGAGGAGGAAAGGGTGTACTTTAATAGAGTGCATCTGTGACGTTACTCGCAGAAGAAGCACCGGCTAACTCCGTGCCAGCAGCCGCGGTAATACGGAGGGTGCGAGCGTTAATCGGAATTACTGGGCGTAAAGCGCGCGTAGGCGGTTAATTAAGTCAGATGTGAAATCCCAGGGCTCAACCTTGGAACTGCATTTGAAACTGGTTAACTAGAGTTTTGTAGAGGGTGGTAGAATTTCAGGTGTAGCGGTGAAATGCGTAGAGATCTGAAGGAATACCAGTGGCGAAGGCGGCCACCTGGACAAAGACTGACGCTGAGGCGCGAAGGCGTGGGGAGCAAACGGGATTAGATACCCCGGTAGTCCACGCAGTAAACGATGTCTATTAGAATTTTGTGGCTATATGC
>NZ_JBAKAZ010000132.1:0-695 GCF_038155185.1 Psychromonas aquatilis | reverse complement strand
CCGCACTTACACACCTTGCCTATCAACGTTGTAGTCTCCAACGGCCCTTTAGGGAACTTAAAGTTCCAGTGAGAACTCATCTTGAGGCTCGCTTCCCGCTTAGATGCTTTCAGCGGTTATCGATTCCGAACGTAGCTACCGGGCAATGCTATTGGCATAACAACCCGAACACCAGCGGTTCGTCCACTCCGGTCCTCTCGTACTAGGAGCAGCTCCTCTCAATTCTCAAACGCCCACGGCAGATAGGGACCGAACTGTCTCACGACGTTCTAAACCCAGCTCGCGTACCACTTTAAATGGCGAACAGCCATACCCTTGGGACCGACTTCAGCCCCAGGATGTGATGAGCCGACATCGAGGTGCCAAACACCGCCGTCGATATGAACTCTTGGGCGGTATCAGCCTGTTATCCCCGGAGTACCTTTTATCCGTTGAGCGATGGCCCTTCCATTCAGAACCACCGGATCACTATGACCTACTTTCGTACCTGCTCGACGTGTCTGTCTCGCAGTTAAGCTGGCTTATACCATTGTACTAACCTCACGATGTCCGACCGTGATTAGCCAACCTTCGTACTCCTCCGTTACTCTTTGGGAGGAGACCGCCCCAGTCAAACTACCCACCAAACAGTGTCCCAAACCCCGATTCAGGGGCCATGGTTAGAACTCAAAACATACAAGGGTGGTATTTCAAGG
>NZ_JBAKAZ010000131.1:0-710 GCF_038155185.1 Psychromonas aquatilis | reverse complement strand
ATGTGTTTCTTTACGTAAGGAGGTGATCCAGCCCCAGGTTCCCCTAGGGCTACCTTGTTACGACTTCACCCCAGTCATGAACCACACCGTGGTCATCGCCATCCCGAAGGTTAAGCTAATGACTTCTGGTGCAGCCCACTCCCATGGTGTGACGGGCGGTGTGTACAAGGCCCGGGAACGTATTCACCGTGGCATTCTGATCCACGATTACTAGCGATTCCAACTTCACGGAGTCGAGTTGCAGACTCCGATCCGGACTACGACAAACTTTAGGAGATTCGCATACCATCGCTGGTTAGCTGCCCTTTGTATTTGCCATTGTAGCACGTGTGTAGCCCATCCCGTAAGGGCCATGATGACTTGACGTCGTCCCCACCTTCCTCCGGTTTATCACCGGCAGTGTCCCTAGAGTTCCCGGCATAACCCGCTGGCAAATAAGGATAAGGGTTGCGCTCGTTGCGGGACTTAACCCAACATTTCACAACACGAGCTGACGACAGCCATGCAGCACCTGTCTCAGAGTTCCCGAAGGCACTCTACTATCTCTAACAGATTCTCTGGATGTCAAGGGATGGTAAGGTTCTTCGCGTTGCATCGAATTAAACCACATGCTCCACCGCTTGTGCGGGCCCCCGTCAATTCATTTGAGTTTTAACCTTGCGGCCGTACTCCCCAGGCGGTCTATTTAATGCGTTAGCTTTGAATCCCAC
>NZ_JBAKAZ010000130.1:0-737 GCF_038155185.1 Psychromonas aquatilis | reverse complement strand
TATGTGCTTTAGGGATTGGATGAAACTGACCAGTTAATTTTACAGATTGGTATAATACCAATTCCGATAATTAAGTTTCCAGATTAGTCCAGCCTCTATAACATTGTGAGATGACTCTATTTTTATCTTCACTGAAGCGATTCCAAGCATCACAGCATTTATTGACAATATCGTTATAACCGTCAAAGCACCTATTTGCGATTTCATTGTTTCGCATCCATTGCCAAACTTGCTCGATTGAATTTAACTCAGGAGAATAGGGAGGAAGGTGAATAATAGTTAGATTAGTAAACTCTTCAGCTAAATAAGATTGATGCCAGCTGGCCCTATCCATGATGACTACAGCATGTTTTCCCATTGGTGTTGCATTAGAAATTAGGCTCAAATGCGCCTTCATCACTTCACTATTACTAAAACGCATAACCAATGCTTCGGTTTGACCGGTATTGATACAGACCGCACCAAATAAATAAGCATACTCAAATTGTTGCTGTTGAACGGCCCTTGGTCTGGTCCCTTTTTCTGCCCATATTTTGGTCGTTGTATTGCGTTGACCAAATCTAGCTTCGTCTTGAAACCAAATATAGACATCTTTTAAATGAATATGCCCAGGGATCTTAAGGATCGTATTTATTTGGAATTTTTTTAAAAGACGCTTGTACTTCTTCTGATTGTTTCGGGCGCTTAGAGCGAGTTGTTATCCAGCTTAGATTTAATTTGTTGAGTAAATGATAAAT
>NZ_JBAKAZ010000129.1:0-802 GCF_038155185.1 Psychromonas aquatilis | reverse complement strand
CCGCCTGTTACCATGGAATTTCAAAAAATAGGTGTGGTTTGCTAGACGCTTACCGTTAGCTTTGTTTTATATGGGGTAGATAAACTAGCGGCAATAAAGAGTAAAAGTCGAGTTCCTGAAAAATACTTTTATTACTTGGCGTTATTATGTGGTTGGCCTGCTAGTTTATTAGGGCAGATGATATTTAATCATAAAACCACCAAAACAATATTTCGTCGGTGGTTCTTTACAATGATGTGGATTAACCTTTTAGTGGTTGGTGCTTGTGGTTTCTATGTTCAAACATAACGCTTAGTCTTTATTCTTCTTCCGCGTTAGTATCATCTAACATTTGATCTATTTTTTCACTACTGTCTTTCCATACTTTTTTAGATGTTTCTTTTGTGCCTTCCCAGACATCTTGACTTGTTTCCTTAGTTTCTTTCCAGACCTTTTTACTGGTTTCTTTTGTATCTTCCCATGCTTCTTCCGTTGCTTCTTTTCCTATCGCAAACGCATCTTTGCTTGTTTCTTTACTTTTATCCCAAATTTCTTTGCTTGATTGACTAACATCATCCCATGTTTTCTTTTCAGGTTCTTGTTCACCACAAGCTGACAATAACAATACCGAACTTACGCATGATAATAGGATAAAAGAGTTTGTACGTTTCATAAATTGAATCCTTGTGTGGCTAAAGCCGAATATCTTAATTGAGAGGCTATATTTTAAAAGCGATTATTAAATAGTCAAACTAAACTAAATATAGTGTAAGCGTCTAGTAAACCACACCTATTTTTTGAAATTCCATGGTAACAGGCGGTC
>NZ_JBAKAZ010000128.1:0-845 GCF_038155185.1 Psychromonas aquatilis | reverse complement strand
GTACTTAGATGTTTCAGTTCCCCTCGTTTGCTTCGCTATGCTATGTATTCACATAACGATGACACTAAGTGCCGGGTTGCCCCATTCGGAAATTCCAGGATATAACGCTTGTTATCAACTCCCCTGGACTTATCGCAGATTACCACGTCCTTCATCGCCTCTAATTGCCTAGGCATCCACCGTGCACGCTTATTCACTTAACCATACAACACCTAAAGAGTGTCGTATGTTGTTTCCAAGACGCTTGCGATCCTCATATTTACATATGAAAAACGTTTACGTTTTTCGTGCACCTAACACTCAAAGAGTGTGTAGATACGTACTCATTACATTTGCATGTAATGTGCATTTTATTTTTGCTTGATTACAACATTAAAACCGAAGTTTTAATATTGAGAACTCGTTTAATTCATCGTAATGAATTAAACATTTCGTTTTATTTATCACACCAATCAACACTAAGTGTCATTGTTTTTGTGCGATAAATAAGAACATTTATCAGCTTTCCTAATTGTTAAAGAGCAGTGTTAAAAAACACTTAATAAACAGTGTATTGCTTATTGAGTGTTTCTTGCTAGATAGTAGTTGGTATCCCCAAGGGGATTTGAACCCCTGTTACCGCCGTGAAAGGGCGGTGTCCTAGGCCTCTAGACGATGGGGACCCGGAACTATTTTTGCGCTTTATCATTCTAATCAAACAATCTGTGTGGGCACTCGATGAGTATTTGCGAAGCAAAAACTCATGCCGGTAGGTTTATTTGCCAAAGCAAATTCACCGTAAGGCTTGTTAATGTGTTTCTTTACGTAAGGAGGTGATCCAGCCCCAGGTTCCCCTAGGGCTACCT
>NZ_JBAKAZ010000127.1:0-1025 GCF_038155185.1 Psychromonas aquatilis | reverse complement strand
AATTTGCAATTAATAGTTAAATTTTACTAGCGGTCCACCTCAGGGCGTGTTGTTATGCATAATTAACCAGATGCATCACTTAGATACACTAACCACTTTTTGATGTCCTAAGGAACAATACTTAACGTCACCAGATGGACTTGTAAGCTTTAAAGAAGAAGCTTCAAGTAACATTTTATCCATCCCTTGTAACTGAATTTTTTTATCACGTTCCTCTCCCTTTGAACACTCCCCAAGCAAAAATCGAAATTCTTTTTGATAACTCAATTTAGAATCTTTAACTACAAGAGATCTTTCTAATGGGTTGTCAGAATACTTAACTCCTCCCATATGAACTTTGCAACCGCTTGCCTTAGCGAGAAGGTGCCTGTATGCGCTAATTTTAGTGGCGGGTAAAATTACAAAATAAGTCCCAAACTCATTTAGCATTTGTTCTAATGAATTTTCAAAATTATTATGTGGACCGATTACAGCCCATGATTGCAGCCATGCATCTTTCTGTTCAGCAGCAGGATAGACTAAAATACTTTCAGCATCATCGAAGTTGACTTTGTCACCATTATGAATGATGTTTGGCATCTCATCGCCTAATTGTTTATCCCAATAACCAAGGCATGATTCACTTCTATCCCCTCTTCCAATACTTTTATCCTTCCTGTAATAATGAGGAGTTCTGAAAAGATTTGTTCCTTTTTTAAAGGACAAATAATGATCTTCACGACTGAAGAACTTAATTAAAGCTACTGCCTGTGATCGCGACTTGGGATTATCACTCATTTTATTTTCTTCTTTTTAAAGTAATGGAACAACGATAGAGTTTAGTATTTATGCATAACGCCCGCTTAAGCGGACGAAAATAGTGGGCTAAAATTTTGTTGAGGAACGAAACATAGCCCACTATTTTGTTCCGACTTGAAGCGTTTGTTATGTGCCTTTTCTAAGACTAAGCAACTCTTTTTTTACATTATTAGTGTAGTGGTCTAATGATCTCGGACACCATTTAAGGTGGTATTATTATCACTTAT
>NZ_JBAKAZ010000126.1:0-1064 GCF_038155185.1 Psychromonas aquatilis | reverse complement strand
CATTCGCTTTTTAGGCTACCAAAAAATCTTTCTACAACGGCATTATCTAAACAAGCCCCGACACTGCTCATTGATGGAATGATGCTGTGCTTGGCTAACAATTGGCTAAATCGACCACTTGTATATTGTGAGCCTCGATCACTATGAAACATTAATCCTGCTTTAGGTTGTCTGATGTTGATAGCCATTTGTAAAGCCCGCTCAACTAAATCAACGGTCATTCGCCTGGATATAGACCAACCAATAATACGTCGGGAATATAAGTCCATTACGATGGCTAAATACATCCAACCTTGATTAGTCCTTAAATACGTCACATCACCTGCCCATACTGAATTAGCCTCAATGGGATTAAATTGTTGCTTCAGTACATTCTCAGCTACGCTATCACTGTGTTTTCGCTTTGTAGTAATTTTATAAGCTTGTCGTTGTTTAACCTGCAATTTTAACTTGCGCATAATACTGCGAGTACGATAACGACCCGCATTAAAGCCTGCTGCTTTTAAATTTTTAGACAACTGCCTAGAGCCTAAACTGCCTCGACTACGGGTGAATAACTGTCGCGCTGTGCGATACATATTCAGCTCTTCTTCACTAATGATTTTGGCCGGTCGTTCAAGCCAATCATAAAATGCACTGCGGCTTACTTGCAGGGCATTACAAAGTAATTTTACCGGATATTTAGAACGACTTGCTCTAATATATCGAAACTTTACTTCATTTCTTTCGCGAAGAAGGCACTGGCCTTTTTTAGTATTTCTTTCTCCATACGGAGCTGCTTAACTTCTTTACGAAGCGCTAGTAATTCAGTTCGTTCATCTGGAACAACGGTTGAATTTGCTTGCTCTTCAGCCTTCTGCTTCCAACTGTAAAGTAAACTGTTAGCGATGCCCAAAGCAGATGCGGCTTCTTGAACGCTATAACCTTGCTCGCTAATTAAGGCTAATGCTTCAGTTTTAAATTCACTGGTATATGTTTTGTATTGACGTTTTGTATTCATGTTCACCTCGATAGTGGATATTATTATCCAGAATTAAAGTGTCCGGTTCAATTAGACCAGAATA
>NZ_JBAKAZ010000125.1:0-1173 GCF_038155185.1 Psychromonas aquatilis | reverse complement strand
CGCTTAGTGGTTACTTTTATTTTGGCTTAAAGATTAAAAACCTTACCACTAAGGCCCTAAGGACCACTAAGAAAAAAAGATGGTGAAAAGATAAAACCGGACCTAGGTTTTCCTTAGTGTTCTCTGTGAAGCGCAGCGCTTAGTGGTTGGTTTTGTTTTTGGGTTAAAGATAAAAAACCTTACCACTAAGGCACTAAGAATCACCGAGAAAAGCAAAATATGGTGAAAGATAAAACCGGACCTAGGCTTTCCTTAGTGTTCTCTGTGGAAGCGCAGCGCTTAGTGGTTGGTTTTGTTTTTTGGATTAAAAGATTAAAACCTTACCACTAAGGCACTAAAAACCACTAAGAAAAGAAAAATATGGTTAAAAGATCAAACCGAACCTAGGTTTTCCTTTGTGTTCTCTGTGGAAGCGCAGCGCTTAGTGGTTTCTTTAAGTCTTAATAAGGAGAAAGTATATGAGTTTTCAAGATCTATCATATCGAGTGATTGGATGTGCTATCGAGGTACATCAATATTTGGGACCAGGTTTATTGGAGTCTGCCTATGAAAAATGTTTGGTTTATGAGCTTTCAAAAAATAATATTCCTTTTCAACAGCAGTTGGCTTTACCTATTCAATATAAATCCATGGAAATTGATTGTGCTTATCGATTAGATTTTGTGATTGCAAAAGAGCTTATATTGGAGCTTAAGAGTGTTAATCATTTGACTGCTATTCACCAAGCTCAAATTCTTACTTATATGAAGTTGGCAAATATAAGTACTGGATTATTAATTAACTTTAATGAGTTAATTTTAAAAAATGGTATTAAGGGTTTTAAAATTTAAAAGATACATTATTTTAGGGCTTATCTTCGTGTTTTCTGTGAAGTGTAGCGCTTAGTGGTTACTTTTGGTTTTTTGTTTAAAAGATCAAAAGATTAAAAACCTTACCACTAAGGCACTAAAAACCACTAAGAAAAGAAAAATATGGTTAAAAGATCAAACCGAACCTAGGTTTTCCTTTGTGTTCTCTGTGGAAGCGCAGCGCTTAGTGGGTGGTTTTGTTTTTGGGTTAAAGATTAAAAGCTTGACCACTAAGGCACTAAGAATCACTAAAAAAATAAAAATATAGTGAAAAGATCAAACCGAACCTAGGTTTTCCTTTGTGTTCTCTGTGGAAGCGCAGCGC
>NZ_JBAKAZ010000124.1:0-1192 GCF_038155185.1 Psychromonas aquatilis | reverse complement strand
CCAAAAAATAATAGAAGTCAAAAGTAGAATTTTCTCGTATGCTTTAACGCAGGAGAATTTTATGAAAAAAGCACACTTTACTGATAGTCAAATATTAGCCATTTTAAAGCAAGCCGAAAATGGCGTACCCGTCCCCCAACTTTGCCGAGAGCATGGTATGGGAAATTCTACCTTTTACAAATGGCGAGCTAAATACGGCGGCATGGATGCGTCATTAATGACCCGCATGAAAGAGCTTGAAGACGAAAACCGCCGTTTAAAAAAGATGTATGCTGAAGAACGGTTAAAAGCTGAAATCATTCAGGAAGCCATGGAAAAAAAGTGGTAAAAGCTTCTGAGAGAAAAGTAATGGCTAAAGCATCAATTCAACGCCATAAGATCAGTATTAGCCTTGCATGCCGTATATTTTCGATTAGCGAAACCTGTTATCGCTATCAACCTAAACTCAATAATGATAATGAGCTTATCGCCGATTTACTGTTAGGTTTAGTGCAAAACCAACGTAATTGGGGATTTGGTTTGTGCTTTTTATATTTACGAAATGTGAAAGGTCACCCGTGGAATCATAAACGTGTATATCGCATTTATCGTAAGCTTGAACTGAATATGAGGATCAAGCCAAACAAGCGATTGAAACGTGAAGTACCTGAGCAGTTAAACGTTCCAGAAGCCATTAACGAATGTTGGTCGATGGATTTTATGCATGATCAACTATCTGATGGAAGAAGTTGTAGATTATTTAATGTGATAGATGATTTCAACCGTGAGGGCTTGACTATTGATGCTGATATATCATTGCCAGCAGAGCGAGTAATTCGTTCACTTGATAGAATTATTGAATGGCGCGGTAAACCTAAACGTATTCGTTCTGATAATGGGCCTGAATATATTAGTCATAAGCTTGCGGCTTGGGCTGAAAAACATGGCATTGAATTATGCTTTATTCAGCCCGGTAATCCTCAACAAAATGCGTATATTGAACGGTTTAATCGAACGGTCAGATATGACTGGTTGAGCCATTATATTTATCGAGATATTGAAGAATTACAGGACAGAGCAACACAATGGTTATGGACTTATAATCATGAGCGACCTAACATGGGGCTTGGTGGTATAACACCAATCCAGAAACTAGAATTAACACAGAGAAAAACGTCTACTTCTGATCTCCATTAAAAATGGGGAGATTACC
>NZ_JBAKAZ010000123.1:0-1268 GCF_038155185.1 Psychromonas aquatilis | reverse complement strand
CGATTAACTATGAAAATTTACAAAGTCAGGTGTCCAGTTATGCTTGACCAGAATATTTTGTGTTGATTTAATGATGAAATCGATATTTATATAAGAAAAAATGTCTATTTAACATAAGAATCATTTTACGTATGTGAATTATTAGTTTATTCTATTTCAATATTTTTATTATGGAATAATCATGAATCCTAAAACCATTGACCTAATTAGAGATTTGTCTGTAAGTTATGAAAATAAAGATTTGAATATTGCTTTTGATTTGATGGAAATAGCATATAAGGCTAGACCTTCAGGACCTTTTATTAAAAAGAAATTTTTAGAATACAAAAAAGCATTAGAAAATCCAGCTCCAATAGAGCAACATGCTAAATTGAAAAATCTGGTTGAAAGTGGTGAAGTGGCCATTATCCCAATTGGATTACGTTGTTATACGTCTAAAATGATAAAAAACAAATTAGGTATTCAACAAGCAAGTCTACCATTTAATAGTGGTTTTTTTTCTCCCGATGCCGTTGCCAGTGTTTTTGAAAATCCGCATATAAATCTTGCCTTTGATAATGAGCTCACACAAACCGTGTGTATTAAAACAGAAAGAAATATGGATACTACATATGGATTGGGAGTTAAGTTTGAATCTTCAACATATGAACATATAAACAGTATTGCAATCAATAAAAATGTCAACTCTATAAATAAATATTTAGATAGTACTTTCGGTTATTATACTTTAGATAAAACCCATAATTTTGTATTGGCTCACTATAATTGGCACCCACTAAGTGATCCAATAAAGTCTAATGGTGTAACTAATCCAGAACAAAATTTAAAAAAAATAAATGAAACTCTAAATAAGAGAATTTTACGAATGTTAGATATGTGTAATAAAGCAAAACACATATTATTTATCTTTGGTGATCATCAGAATTATAAATATTTACAAATAGATAATAAACATTACTTTCTTAACGACTTCGATAGACTTAATAAAATTTGTAGTAAAAAATATGACTCTAAATTTTCTATAATTAGCAATATTAATAATGTTGATATTGACCAAATATTAAACGTATTAAAATAAAATTTTATTTACCATAACACCCGTTTTACGCACAACTTCGAGGCTACCTTAAATAGGGGCCTTTTTTGCATCTAGTGTTAAGTTTTCTATCTCGTATATGGACTCCACCTGTTTTACAACGATTAATTTACATAAACTATTCTGGTCAAGCATAACTGGACACCTGACTTTGTAAATTTTCATAGTTAAT
>NZ_JBAKAZ010000122.1:0-1388 GCF_038155185.1 Psychromonas aquatilis | reverse complement strand
GATTAACTATGAAAATTTACAAAGTCAGGTGTCCAGTTATACTTGACCAGAATAATGTTACATAAAAAATAAAAAATTAGTCATGTGGATAGATAGAATTACTCTATATTAACAACTAAAATACGGAATCAATTAAAAAAATACAATGTTAAAAGCAAAAATGAAATAATTATCGTGTGAAGTTGGAATGATAAACAAACGCGGCTACCACTCCCCCACCGTTAAGCTTTCCCAAACAATTAAGTACTTTCAGCAACAGCAAACAGGACGTTGGTTGCATCAGAAAGCGACTCGGTGGCCAATTTCTTTGCCTCCTTTCTTTTCTGGTAGGTAGATTCAATTCATCAGTGCAACACTTTATGATATGTTAAAAAGTGGAGTATTTTATGGCTAACAAACCAAGAAGATATTTTTCAGAACATGAAAAAGATGAAATATGGCGTATGTGGAAATCTGGAGAAGGTTTATCTACGATAGCAAAATCTCTTAATAGCCTATCTCCATCTATTTATGATGTGTTATCTCGAAATGGAGGTGTTAAACAGATTAAAAGACAACGATCTTCATTGCATTTATCTCTAGCTGAAAGAGAAGAAATATCGCGTAGTCTTGCTCAAAATAAATCATTAAGAATGATAGCAAAGAGCATAAATAAAGCTCCTTCAACTGTTAGTCGAGAGATTGCTCGTAATGGTGGCATTGATAATTACCGCGCTTGTAAAGCAGATAAGAAAGCATGGGAATGTGCTAAAAGACCTAAGCAGTGTAAACTAAGTTTAGAGCCCGCTTTAAGGGAATTAGTCGCATTAAAACTTAAGGAATTCAGGTCTCCAGAGCAAATAGCGGGTTGGCTTAAGTTGCAATACCCTAATAATGAGAACTTACACGTGTCGCATGAAACCATCTATAAAAGCTTATATATTCAAACTCGCGGAGTACTGAAAAAAGAGCTATTAAAATATCTTCGTTCCAAACCAAGATTAAGAAGAACAAAAACAAAAGTAAAAAATCAACGAGGTTATATTCAAGATCTCGTTTCAATTAGTGAACGCCCAGCTTCGATAGAAGATAGAGCAATACCTGGTCATTGGGAAGGAGATCTAATTGAGGGAACTCATGCAAGTTATATTGCGACATTAGTTGAACGACAAACACGTTACGTATGCCTTGTAAAAGTCGATAGTAATAGCACATATGATGTTATAGCTCAGTTGATTAGTCATGCCAAAACACTACCGAGTGACTTATATAAATCGCTTACTTGGGATAGAGGAACAGAACTAAGAGCACATAAAAAATTTACTCAAGAAACAGATGTTAATGTTTATTTTTGCGATCGGTGTTTTTCAAGACAGTTGGCACTCATTAGCTAATTTTTATGCGACTTC
>NZ_JBAKAZ010000121.1:0-1543 GCF_038155185.1 Psychromonas aquatilis | reverse complement strand
GGACATATATGGTCACTCTTTGTCAATCAAGATTAGATTGATTTTATTTCGTTTTTAATAACCGATTAGGTACAAAAAATCATCACCCTTGATCACTAAGGGCAGTTTTCCTGGTTAAACTTGTCTTTTGTACAGGATCGTTTCAGTCGATAAATCACCTTTGCCTAAACTGCTCTTTACATCATAGAGATAACGGTTTCTTGACATATATCCGGCGTCTTAATGGCTACTTTATGGGAAGCCGCGCCCTCCTGAATTTCAGAAGAAGTCTTACAAGCCTTTGCACCCATTATGCCTTTATGGCAGAAGTCCGGCGGAGGTTCCAAGTAAGACAAACCGTTTTAAATCATCAATGCATCGTACCGTTTAGTCATGTGGATTAAGTTAAATTAATCATTTTTATTCATTCATTTTTTGCGATGTTTATGAACAAGCTTTATTGACATTAAATACCTGTTTACTGGTTAATACTGACCAAATAATCCTGGCAAGCTTATTAGCTAATGCAACGACCGCTTTGCATCCATGCATTCGTTCTTTGAGTTTTTGTAACCAACAACTGAGTGCATCATCTTTTTTATCACACCAATTAAGCACGGTACGTGCGCCATGAATGAGGTACTTTCTTAGCGCACTATTACCTCGCTTACTTATTCTACCCATTCGATTCGTTTCTCCGCTCGCATGCTGCATTGGTGTTAACCCAATCCAGGCGGCTAATTGACGGCCATTTTTAAACGCATTGGCATCCCCCACTGAAGCCATTAATGCGGCAGCCGTTATTGGGCCAATACCTGGAATGCTTTGTAACAAGACATAATTTTCTTTATCTTTGAGTAATTCGAGTAATTGTGCTTTAACTTCTTCAATTTGAAGGCTTATTCGCTGTATATTTCGATATAGCCTTAATATAAATGACCGAGCGATAGTGGTTAATTCATTCTGAGCATTTTCAAGGATACAAGGAATTGCATTCATTAATGTTGATATCCCGACACCAACTACTTCCCCATATTCAGATAATAATCCCCTTAATTGATTAACATCACCGGTTCTTATTTTTATCATTCGTTCACTGATACGTTGTAATGATTGAATATCTTGTTGCTCTGTTGATTTGACTGAGACATAGCGTATTTTTGGTCTCATTGAGGCCTCTGCAATCGCAAGCGCATCGTTGGCATCATTTTTATTACCGATGACAAATGGCTTTACAACAAAAGGTGGAATAAGTCTCACTTCATGACCTAGCTTTTCAATCCGTCTAGCCCATGGGTTAGAGCTATAACAAGCTTCCATCACCACAAGAGTGGGTTCAAACTGTCTGAGTTGATGAAGTAACTCTGAACGTTTTACTTTCTTGTTGAAGAGTACTTGGCGCTTCTCATCTAATGCACAAATTTGGAATATATTCTTTGCTAAGTCGATACTAATTACGCTACATTTCATATTGGTCACTCCATTTGTAAGATTGATTTGCTGAATACTTATCTAATCTTGGCACATTGCGATGCCTTGGTGGAGTGACCATTTCAGCACCCAT
>NZ_JBAKAZ010000120.1:0-1601 GCF_038155185.1 Psychromonas aquatilis | reverse complement strand
GAAATAAGTTATTTTAACAAGTAAAATAGATCAGTTAATTAGTGTGATTGGTATTCACCTTGATAAGTCACATGCTATAAAAATTGATAATAAAAGTAATCGCAAGGTCATTACTCATTAGCCTATTTAAAAATTACCTTTCTCAAGCGGATCACAATGAGGTAACTCTAGTTTACATGCAGAATCAATTGAACGACTTAATCAGAGAAAATAAACATCTACAATGTATAAAAGCGGAACACTGTCAATTAGTACAATAGATTAAAGCTCACGCCTTAAAAGACAAGAACCATCATTCATATACTTACGCGCTGATATCCTCCTTTGGAGGCATATGTGGCCCCTAACGGGACGTTATGCTTTACTAGATACACTAAGCGGCTAACGAAGAATTATAAGCATCAATAGAGCAATTGGTCGCTACTACAATAACGACACCTTAGTCATTCAAGGCAAAGATAAAGCAATCCGTTATTTCAGAGAAGTCGCCTTACAAGGGCATTTTAAAGCTAAAATAAGCTATATAAAGCGACTTAACCAATTACGTTAAGTGTATATGAAGAAGCCTACAACAGGCTTTACAACACCGTATTTGAAAGTAAAAGAGTCAAGCTAGAAGCGCTCAACGATCGCTCAATATCACAAAGCAACAACAATCAAGCAAAGCTGATATTCGGAGCGCTGGACGAATCAACTTAGCCTGTTACCTAATTCGCCTAGCCCTCCCATGAAATATGTTATCCATATTTTGAATATATAATAATTAGAAGCAACAGCTATCAAGCAAAGCTTGATATTTGGGTTACTGGGCGAATCAACCGTCAGGTTGGTCTCATGAGCGGGTAAGCTTTGCACACCCTTTTTTCAGCCTGCCAGTATGCGGGTCATCGCATACAAGTATTCATCTCGATGCGCGAAGTAAACTAATACACCATTCACAAAGTCTACACACAAAAAAGCAGGCTGAAGCCAGCGCCCCCTAAAGATATGTCGTAACTTCCACTAATATCAATCTAAGTAAAAATATGATCTAATTGACTTATCTATTGCGATTAAAGCAACTCAAGATAGAGCATATAGAAAAGTCAGATTTTAAAGTACTTGCCCGTAAGCAAACTTCATTACAAATAAAAATGTGTTTACTGGCTTTAGCACATTTTCAAGAGGGCTATTCACGAACCCAAATTGCTCAGTTCCTAAAAGTGAGTAGACCTAGCGTTAATAAATGAGTGAGTAACTATCTAATCGGAGTAGTATTGACGTTCTCTTCGGGGCGGTGACTTTAGTCTCCCCGCTTGCGTCAAAATAAAAAACCAAAACAAACTTCATATAAGTAAAATGTAACAAGGTAAAGAGCGAAGTACTTTGCTTTATTGACTACATGTACAAGGGAGGCTGAAAAAAGGAGTCGCAGAGCTTCTCCGCTCATGATACTAAGCTAACGCTTAATTCGCCCACCGCCCCAAAGTCAAAACAAGATTCCTGAAAAGGAGTCGCAGAACTTCTCCGCTCATAATACTAAGCTAACGCTTTACTAGTAGTATTGACGTTCGCTTCGGGGCGGTGACTTTAGTCTCCCTGCTTGCGTCAAAATAAAAAAC
>NZ_JBAKAZ010000119.1:0-1682 GCF_038155185.1 Psychromonas aquatilis | reverse complement strand
AAATAAGTTATTTTAACAAGCAAAATAGATCAGTTAATTAGTGTGATTGGTATTATCATATTGCTGGTGATATTGAATCTCGACAAGCCTTGTTATTACAAACCCCTGAAAGTTTTAAGAGCCGATTTAATGTTGAAGTAAGGGTACTTAATGAGGTTATAGAGATTAATAAAACAGCTAAAACGATCACTATTCGTAATCTTGTAAATAACAATGAATATATCGAGCCTTATGATGCACTTATTTTAAGCCCTGGTGCAAGCCCCTTTGTACCGCCTATTAAAGGTATTAAAAATCATCTCACTCATAGCTTACGTAATGTTCCCGATATGGACGCGATTATTGCGTTAATTGATAAAAATAAGCCTGCACATGCAACAGTGTGTGGTGGTGGGTTTATTGGTTTAGAAGTGGCTGAAGCACTACGTCAGCGTAATATTAAAGTGACTTTAGTCGAGTTTGCTCCGCAAGTGATGGGGCCTGTTGATATAGAAATTGCCAACATGTTACATGATGAGTTAGAAGCTCATGGTGTTCAACTTAAATTAGGTAAAGCTTTACAGGAGGTGTCAGAGTGTGAACCTGAAGATCAAACGCTGACACTGACACTAGATGACCAATCAAAACTAACAACTAACTTATTAATTATGGCAGTGGGTGTTAAACCTGAGGTGTCATTAGCCGTTAATGCAGATCTTGAAATAGGTGAACTCGGCGGGATAAAAGTAGATGATTACATGCGTACCAGTGATCCATCAATTTATGCTGTTGGAGACGCGATTGAATCGCCTGATTTTGTGACAGGTGATAGCATGCTTGCTCCACTCGCAGCCCCTGCGAATCGACAAGGTCGTTTGGCTGCAAATGTTATTTTTGGTGCGCAAGAAACCTATAAAAAAACACAGGTAACCGCTATTTGTAAGGTTTTTGATTTAGCCGTTTCATCAACTGGTTTAAATGAAAAAACATTGCGACGTAAAGCAATGCCTTATGAAAAAGTTTATGTGCATGCAGCGAGTCATGCAGGGTATTACCCAGGTGCTCACCCTGTGACCTTAAAGTTATTATTTCACCCTGAGTCAGGCGCCATTTTAGGTGCGCAAGCGGTTGGTAAAGACGGGGTTGATAAACGTATTGATATTATCGCAGTGGCACAACGTGCAGGGTTAAGCGTCGTTGATTTACAAGACTTAGAACTTTGTTATGCCCCTCCTTTTGGCTCGGCTCGTGATGTGGTTAATCAAGCAGGGTTAGTCGCGACTAATGTACTCAAAGGTGATGAATGTATTTTCCATAACGATCACTTAACTACATTGAACGAACAGCAAATACTGGTCGATGTGCGTGGAGGTAATGAGGTTGCTAAGCAAGGGCTTATTCCTGGAGCAATTAATATCCCTGTCGATGAGATAAGAAGCAATTTAGATAAGTTAGATAAGCAAAAAGAAATTTTAGTTTATTGTCAGGTTGGTTTACGTGGTCACGTTGCCGCTTGTTTGTTAACTAATCTGGGTTATAAAGTGAAGAATATGACCGGTGGCTTTAAAACATGGCAATTGGCGAGTCGTTAAACAATTGATTGACGGTAAGAAACTCATTGGCAGTTTCTTACCGAGCTAATGCTTTATTGACCCTGTAAATAACTCTGTGTAACTGCGGTTTTTAAATGTAATCTTTAAGGC
>NZ_JBAKAZ010000118.1:0-1787 GCF_038155185.1 Psychromonas aquatilis | reverse complement strand
TCATCTCCTTTGAATATGAACATTAGATCACATCTTTAACGGAATTGGTATAATAATGAAAATCCATAATAAGCTTTTTCTCATTTTACTGACCTTTAGTTTCTTATTAGTCACTGCACTGATTTTGCTTATCCAGTGGAGCATTGGCAAAGGGATGATAGAGTATGTGAATAGTAAAGAGGCTGAGGCTTTAACACCTGTTGTCACACAGTTAGAAAATGAATATAAAAAAAATAATGACTGGTCAAGCATACAAGGGCAACAAAAAAGATTTGCTGATTTATTGTTTTTATATTTAAAAGACAGTGAGTTTGTTGTTTCTCCACCTCATAGAGCGCCATTATCGCAACCAGAGCCTAATCTTGCATTAACACCTTTGCCACATCAGAGTTCATCTCCTTCATCTTTACAGCGTCCTCCTAGAGGGTTTCCCCCTGAACCAAGAGATAAAATTAATTACGTACTACTTGATAAAGATAATAAGGTAGTGGTGGGGGATTACCGACCTGAACAGGAATACAGTGAAATAGAAATAGTGGTTAATGAAGCGACAGTTGGGTTGTTAGCCGTTGCTAAACGTAAAAAAATTATCGATGGTTATGAATTAGACTTTATACAGAAACAACAGCATTATTTATGGGTTATTGCTTTAATGACAATGTTACTTGTCACCTTGATAACCTTTTTTTTGGCGCGTCATCTCGCAGAGCCGATTAAGCTGATCATCTCTGGTATGCACAAATTGACGCAAGGTGATTATCAACATCAAGTGACATTAAATAGGGAAGATGAGCTCGGAGAGTTAAGCCGAGACTTTAATGAGTTAGCCATGACCTTACACGAAAATGAAAGCGCTAGAAGACGTTGGCTAGCTAATATCTCACACGAATTACGCACACCTGTGGCGATTTTACGTGGTGAGTTAGAGGCGATGTTAGACAAAGTTAGACCACTCAACACTGACAATATAGCCTCAGCAAATGACGAAGTAAAACATCTACAAAGCTTAATCAATGACTTACAGTTATTAACCAGTGCTGATATTGGTGGCATGCATTACCGTAAAAAAAAGGTGTGCTTTAATCAATGGCTGGTTAAAGAAGTTGAAAAGCACCGAAGTTATTTAGCGTCAACAGGTATTTCCTTAGTGGTTAATATTGATCGTTCACTGCCTATCAATCTTTATGCTGATACCACAAGGTTATGCCAACTTTTTGAGAATATTATTAATAACTGTATTAAATATGCTGATGCAAGTGTCGTGAGTATTAGCTTAAAATTAGATAAAAATACAACAGATAACAAAATATTACTGATAATAGAGGATGATGGTGTTGGGGTTGCAACGGCGCATTTAAAACATTTATTTGAATACTTATACAGGGCAGATAGCGCTAGAAATCGTCAAACAGGTGGCTCTGGATTAGGGCTTTCTATTTGTGCACACATTGTTGCAGCTCACCAAGGGACGATAAGCGCTTCTCATGCGGCATTAGGTGGGTTAGCGATTAATATTGAACTACCGGTTATAAAATAAGGTTAAAGAGAGAATGAACAAGACCATTTTAATTGTTGAAGACGAGTTTAAATTAGCTAACTTATTAGTTGATTACTTTAATTTAACTGATTATGTACCGTATATCATCGATAACGGTGATGATGTTATCTCATGGGTTAAAGCACATTCGCCTTGCGCTATTTTATTGGACATTATGTTACCTGGAAAAGATGGTATTATACCAATTCCGTTAAAGATGTGATCTAATGTTCATATTCAAAGGAGATGA
>NZ_JBAKAZ010000117.1:0-1997 GCF_038155185.1 Psychromonas aquatilis | reverse complement strand
GGCTCCACCGCATCTAGCGACGCGGTTTCAAAGCCTCCCACCTATCCTACACATGTAGGCTCTAAGTTCACTGCTAAGCTATAGTAAAGGTTCACGGGGTCTTTCCGTCTAGCCGCGGGTACACAGCATCTTCACTGCGATTTCAACTTCACTGAGTCTCGGGTGGAGACAGCATGGCCATCATTACGCCATTCGTGCAGGTCGGAACTTACCCGACAAGGAATTTCGCTACCTTAGGACCGTTATAGTTACGGCCGCCGTTTACCGGGGCTTCGATCAATAGCTTCGACCTAAGTCTAACCACATCAATTAACCTTCCGGCACCGGGCAGGCGTCACACCCTATACGTCATCTTACGATTTAGCAGAGTGCTGTGTTTTTAATAAACAGTTGCAGCCATCTGGTATCTTCGGCCCTCAACAGCTTAGAGAGCAAGTCTCATCACCGTCAAGGGCGTACCTTCTCCCGAAGTTACGGTACCATTTTGCCTAGTTCCTTCACCCGAGTTCTCTCAAGCGCCTTGGTATTCTCTACCTGACCACCTGTGTCGGTTTGGGGTACGATCCTCATATTTCTGAAGCTTAGAGACTTTTCCTGGAAGTATGGCATCAATGACTTCAGTACCTTAGTACCTCGACATCGAGTCTCAGCGTTAAAAGAAATCCGGATTTACCTAAATCTCCCGCCTACACTCTTGAACCTGGACAACCATCGCCAGGCCCACCTAGCCTTCTCCGTCCTCCCATCGCAAAATATAAGGGTACGGGAATATTAACCCGTTTCCCATCGACTACGCCTTTCGGCCTCGCCTTAGGGGTCGACTCACCCTGCCCCGATTAACGTTGGACAGGAACCCTTGGTCTTCCGGCGGGGAGGTTTTTCACCCCCCTTATCGTTACTCATGTCAACATTCGCACTTCTGATACCTCCAGGATGCCTTACAGCTTTCCCTTCAACGGCTTACAGAACGCTCCTCTACCACGCATATAAATATGCGTCCGCAGCTTCGGTGATATGTTTAGCCCCGTTAAATCTTCCGCGCAGGCCGACTCGACTAGTGAGCTATTACGCTTTCTTTAAAAGATGGCTGCTTCTAAGCCAACTTCCTAGCTGTCTAAGCCTTCCCACATCGTTTCCCACTTAACATATACTTTGGGACCTTAGCTGGCGGTCTGGGTTGTTTCCCTTTCCACGACGGACGTTAGCACCCGCCGTGTGTCTCCCATGATTGCACTTGTTGGTATTCGGAGTTTGCAAAGGGTTGGTAAGTCGGGATGACCCCCTAGCCTTAACAGTGCTCTACCCCCAACAGTGATACATGAGGCGCTACCTAAATAGCTTTCGAGGAGAACCAGCTATCTCTTGGTTTGATTGGCCTTTCACCCCCAGCCACAAGTCATCCCCTAATTTTTCAACATTAGTGGGTTCGGTCCTCCAGTTGATGTTACTCAACCTTCAACCTGCTCATGGCTAGATCACCAAGTTTCGGGTCTAATCCCAGCAACTATTCGCCCAGTTAAGACTCGGTTTCCCTACGGCTCCCCTAAATGGTTAACCTTGCTACTGAAATTAAGTCGTTGACCCATTATACAAAAGGTACGCAGTCACGGAATAAATCCGCTCCTACTGCTTGTACGTACACGGTTTCAGGTTCTATTTCACTCCCCTCACAGGGGTTCTTTTCGCCTTTCCCTCACGGTACTGGTTCACTATCGGTCAATTAGGAGTATTTAGCCTTGGAGGATGGTCCCCCCATATTCAATCAGGATTTCTCGTGTCCCGACTTACTCGTTTTCACTGTAAAGAAGTTTTTGTGTACGGGACTATCACCCTGTACCGTGGCACTTTCCAGAGCCTTCCACTAACTTTTAAACAGCTTAAGGGCTGTTCCGATTTCGCTCGCCGCTACTTTCGGAATCTCGGTTGATTTCTTTTCCTAAGGGTACTTAGATGTTTCAGTTCCCCTCGTTTGCTTCGCTATGCTATGTATTCACATA
>NZ_JBAKAZ010000116.1:0-2044 GCF_038155185.1 Psychromonas aquatilis | reverse complement strand
AACACAGAGAAAAACGTCTACTTCTGATCTCCATTAAAAATGGGGAGATTACCAAGCCAGCTTTTATTATTGGTAATTATTGAAAGTAGTAATAGAAAGGAGTGTCAATCCTCTCTATTACTGACCATATTGGTCAGTCTAATTATTTATTGTTAGCAACCATGACTGATTTAATATTAACAAACTCTTTTATACCAAAACCACCGTGTTCACGTCCGTAACCACTGCTTTTAACACCACCAAAAGGCAGGTTAGGTTGTGATAACGCAAAGCCATTGATATTAACCATACCGGTATCAAAGTGTTTGATTGCCAGTTCCGTCGCTTTCTCTACATCTTTAGAGAAGATACCGCCGCCTAAACCATAGCGTGAATCATTGGCGATACGCATTGCATCTTCATCATCTTTGGCTTTAATCAGCGCCGCGACAGGTCCAAATAACTCATCATCATAAGCCGGCATACCAGGTTTAACATTTTCTAAGATAGAAGCAGGGTAGAAGAAACCTTGTTGGTCAGGCACGCTACAACCACACACCACAGTTGCACCAGCATCAATGGATTCAGTGACTTGCTCATGTAATTTGTCTCGTAAGTCTTCTCTGGCCATTGGGCCGATATCAGTATCTTGAGCTTCAGGATCGCCAATTTTAAGTTGTTGCATGGCTTTAGTGAAACCAGTTTTAAACGCTTCGTAATTTTTCTCAGTCACAATAAAGCGTTTTGCAGAAACACAAGTTTGACCATTATTAACAATACGACCTAGCACAGACGTTTCGATAGCCAATTGTAGATCCGCATCATCTAAGACAAGGTAAGCATCATTACTGCCTAGCTCTAATACTGTTTTCTTACTGCGTTTTTCAGCAGATTTAGCCACTTTTTTACCAATTTTATCACTACCAGTGAAGGTCACGCCTTTGATAGCCTCATGACGAATCAATTTACTTGCAGTTTTGCCGTCTATTAATAACGATTGGTAAGCATTTTTTGGGAAGCCAGCTTGCTCATAAAGCGACTGGATTTTTTCTGCCATACCAAACACATTTGAAGCATGTTTCATTACGGTTGTATTACCTGCGACTAAATTGGTTATGCTGTATCGAATCACTTGGTAAAGCGGGAAGTTCCAAGGCTGAATACCAAGAATAACACCGAGTGGTTGATAGCTTATAATTGCGTTACCGCCTTCATATTCACGGGTTTCGTTGGCTAATGCTTGTTCAGCAATACTCGCCGTGTATTTACAAATGTTTGCACAAAGTGTTACTTCACTTTCACCTTGTGACTTCACCTTACCCATTTCACTGACCATCAATTGTACTAATTCATCACGATTTTTCTCGATCACTTCAGCTAATGAATTGGCAAGCTTAATACGTTCTTTAACAGAAACAAGCTTCCATTCAGCAAAGCAATCATCTGATTTTTCTACTGCTTTTTCGGCACCCTCTAAATCCATCAAGTGGTACTCTTTTATTGTTTTCTCAGTAAAAGGATTGATCGTTTGTATTGAATTACTCATTTAACAGTTACCTCTTTATTGCATAAGTATTTTCTACTTTGCAAAGCCAATGCCAACTTTTAAATAAATTGTAAGTAAATGAATTATAACAACTTATTTTAACTTTATATTTTTAAGTTGTATTAAAGGTAAGAAAATGATGAAAAAAATTCAGTGTAGATTGTTAAAGTTACATTGTGATAGTGATCACTTTTGTTAGTTGGTATGTTGAATGATACCAATCTACAAAATTAACTGGTCAGTTTCATCCAATCCCTAAAGCATATACTTTTCACTCTTCGAGGCCTTCGCTTAGATAGTTATTCAGCCATTTATTAACGCTAGGTCTACTCACTTTTAGGAACTGAGCAATTTGGGGCGGTGGGCGAATTAAGCGTCAGCTTAGTATCATGAGCGGAGGAGCTCTGCGACTTCTTTTTTCAGCCTCTCTTGCAGATGCAGTTAATAAAACAAAGCTCTTCGCCTTTTTACCTTGTTGCATTTTACTTATATGAAGTTTGTTTTGGTTTTTTATTTTGA
>NZ_JBAKAZ010000115.1:0-2376 GCF_038155185.1 Psychromonas aquatilis | reverse complement strand
GTGCAGGTTTAGTTGATTCGCCTGATGTGTTTCCCGTATCCACGGGGATGAACCGGTGTACGGTGCAGGTTTAGTTGATTCGCCTGATGTGTTTCCCGTATCCACGGGGATGAACCGTTTGGGTTGAATGTTTAGGCGAGGGAATGAAGTGTGTTTCCCGTTCCACGAGTATGAACCGACAATAAATCAGCTTCAAAATGATTTATGAAAGATCGCAAGATCGCGGACATCCATTAACCGAAGACAATAAAATCAGATAGTTAAAGCTTTAAATGATTGGGTGTCGTGCAATTTTACACTGCAATTTTACATTTAAAGATTAATTATCCAGTTAGAGGATAAAGTTCTGTACAAATTGGGGATGTGAATTTATATTCAAATTTAATATATATTTATTCATTTTATTTTAGAGTTAAGGTGTACCTATGGAACAGACAGATATCACGTCACTCATCCCCATTGTGATTACTTTGGTGTTGTCGTTGGCGACAAGGAATGTGGTGATAGGCCTTTTTGCTGGCGTACTAAGTGGCGTTGCGATGCTTACTGGCATGTTTAGCGAACTTAACCCACTTGATACGTTTGGTACTATGGTTAAAAATTACCTAGTTCCTCAACTTACCGACAGCTACAACGCAGGTGTGATCATGTTGTTAGTGTTCATCGGTGGCTTTGTTGCTTTGATGGAGAAGTCTGGCGGTGGCGTTGCATTTGCAAAACGTGTTACTCAATGGGTAAGCAATAAATGCCAAGCCCAAATCTCGGCATGGTTTGGGGGAATCGTTATATTTTTCTCAGACTTAGGTACCCCTTTAATTGTTGGCCCTGTTTTTCGTCCTCTTTTCGATACACTAAAACTTTCAAGACAGAAGTTAGCATTCATTATTGACTCAACCTCGTCGCCCGTCGCTATTCTTATCCCTTTCATTGGATGGGGCGTTTACATCATGAGCCTGATCCAGAAAGAATTTACGGCGTTGAGCGTTAATATGTCTGACTGGGATGCCTTCATCGGTGCGATTCCTTTTCAGTTCTATGCATTCTTAGCGATCTTCATTGTGCCTTTGGTGTCAGTCAAGGGGTTAGATTTTGGACCAATGGCAAAAGCTGAACGTGATTGTCAAGCGGGAATCGATACTGGCGTGAATAGTGATTCATTGAATCCATTCTCGCATAAAAATGCAAAGGCCTCTTTTGTTTGGGCACCATTGTTAGTGATGCTAGTAGTGTTATGTGCCATGTTGGTTCCACAAGGCTTCCCATTCCAAAAGGTTGCAGGCTCATCATTCAGAGCAGCTTTATCTTCGGCTTATTTCTTTGCCGCGATCACCTTGATCTCGTTGATGGCTTACTACGGTGTAAGAAAGCTTTCAGATGGTCTCTCTGTGTACTTAAAAGGCATGGGAAACATGATGCCAGTTGCGATCATCTTGGTACTGGCTTGGGCGTTAAGTACAGTCGGTAAAGAGTTGGGCGCAGCGGCCTATATCGCCGAGCAAGCACAGAGTGGCTTCCCTTATTGGCTAGTGCCTGCGGTCGCGTTTTTGCTGTCTGCCATTATTTCATTCGCAACGGGCTCATCATGGGGAACCTTCGCGATAATGATGCCATTGGTTATTCCAACCGCGATTGCGGTTGATGCACCGCTACTCGTCGCAATTGGCGCTGTGTTGTCTGGTGGTTTGTTTGGTGACCATTGCTCACCGATCTCTGAAACAACGATTCTTTCTTCAACAGGGGCAGGGTGTGATCAGTTTGAACATTTTAAGACACAGCTTCCTTACGCGTTGATGAACGGTTTTATCGCTTTAGTTAGTTTTGTCATCGCAGGCTTTACTGGAAGTGTATTGGTAGTTCTAGGTGCGCTTGTTGCTCAAATTATTCTTGTGGCTCTGTTAGCCAAGCGTGATACGAGTAAAAACGCTTCTTCAGAAGTTTAATCTAAACGCGCAAGAAAGATCGCGGACATCCATTAACCGAAGACAATAAAATCAGATAGTTAATACTTCAAATGATTGGGTGTCCTGCAATTTTCCCTCTGCAATTTTTACCTTGTAGATGCAGTTAATAAAACAAAGCACTTCACTCTTTACCTTGTTACATTTTACGTAGATGAAGTTTGTTTGGTTTTTGCTTTGATGCAAGCAGGGAGACTAAAGTCACCGCCCCAAGGCGAACGTCAATACTACTAGTAAAGCGTCCTAAATATTTGGAGAGTGTTCTTATAAATCTAGAATAAAAGATCGCGGACATCCATTAACCGAATATAATAAAATCAGATAGTTAATGCTTTAAATGATTGGGTGTCCTGCAATTTTTTCTTGGGTGTCCTGCAATTTTTTCTTTCAGGAACCTTGTTTTGACTTTGGGGCGGTG
>NZ_JBAKAZ010000114.1:0-2674 GCF_038155185.1 Psychromonas aquatilis | reverse complement strand
TATCCGATAAGCTCACCACTGCTGTTGTTGAAGTATCTGCCACAGTCACCGTTGTCTTGCTGCTCGTCTCTAGCGCTTCGTAATTACCACCGTTATTGCTTTCAACGATGCTGTACTCTAACGCCTCAGCATCAAGGTACACATCTTCCCCATTTGGGTTGTCAAAGGTAACACGGCCTTCAGTTTGACCCACGACAATGGTAATTTGCTCACCATTGTTTAAGGTTAATACGAGGTCTGTCTCTTCTGGGGCATTATCCACTGTCGCAGTGATAGTAATCTCAGTGCCTTCCTCGACACTATTACTGCTCAGGGTAACCTTACTGGTATCCTTGGTATCGCTTACCGTTACCGTTGACGTCGCATCACTATTAAGCGCTTCGTAGTTGCCGCCCGTCGCGGAATCAATCGCGTAGGTCAGCTCTTCACCGTCAACATACGCATCGTCACCGTTTGGATTAGCAAAGGTCACACTGCCCGTCGTGTCACCCACGGCAATCGTGATCGTTTCACCATTATCTAATGTCACCACTAATGGCGTATCGACTGGAGCATTGTCCACCGAGGCGCTAATCGTGATCTCACCGCCTTCTTCAACGGTTGGGTTATCCAAGCTGATGGTGGTAGTTGCAATTGTGTCCGTCACCGTGATGGTCGCAACCGCGTCGGTATTCAATGTTTCATAATTACCGCCCGTTGATGCACTGATACCCACTGTCTGCGTGTCAGCATCTAAGTAAGTATCTTCTGTATTCGGGTTGGTAAAGCTCACGCTGCCCGTGGTTTGCCCTGCCGTGATAGTAATAAACTCACCATTATCAAGGGTTAAGACTAAATCATCACCTTGAGGCGCATCGCTGACAGTCGCTGTGATCGTGATATCAGTGCCTTCCGCCACCGTGTTATCCGACAAGCTCACCACTGCTACTGTTGAGGTATCTGTCACAGTCACCGTTGTCTTGCTGCTGGTATCTAACGCTTCGTAATTACCACCGTTATTGCTTTCAACGATGCTGTACTCTAACGCCTCAGCATCAAGGTACACATCTTCCCCATTTGGGTTGTCAAAGGTAACACGGCCTTCGGTTTGACCCACGGCAATGGTAATTTGCTCACCATTGTTTAAGGTTAATACCAGGTCTGTCTCTTCTGGGGCATTATCCACTGTCGCCGTGATAGTAATATCAGTGCCTTCCTCGGCACTATTACTGCTCAGGGTAACCTTACTCGTATCAAGCGTATCGCTTACCGTTACCGTTGACGTCGCATCACTATTAAGCGCTTCGTAGTTGCCGCCCGTCGCGGAATCAATCGCGTAGGTCAGCTCTTCACCGTCAACATACACATCTTCTTCGTTTGGATTAGCAAACGTTACACTGCCAGTAGTATGGCCAGCAGAGATCGTGAGCTCTTGTCCATTATTTAAATAGACAATTAAATCTGTACCTTCAGGTGCATTATCCACTGTCGCAATGATAGTAATATCAGTGCCTTCCTCGACATTATTACTGCTCAGGGTAACCTTACTGGTATCAATCGTATCGCTTACCGTTACCGTTGACGTCACATCACTATTAAGCGCTTCGTAATTACCGCCCGTTGCTGAGTCGATTGTGTAGGTCAGCTCTTCACCGTCAACATACGCATCGTCACCGTTTGGATTAGCAAAGGTCACACTGCCCGTCGTGGCACCCACATCAATGGTGATCGTTTCACCATTATCTAATGTCACCACTAATGGCGTATCGGCTGGGGCATTGTCCACCGAGGCGCTAATCGTGATCTCACCGCCTTCTTCAACGGTTGGGTTATCCAAGCTGATGGTGGTAGTTGCAATTGTGTCCGTCACCGTGATGGTCGCAACCGCATTGGTATTCAATGTTTCATAATTACCGCCCGTTGATGCACTGATACCCACTGTCTGCGTGTCAGCATCTAAGTAAGTATCTTCTGTATTCGGGTTGGTAAAGCTCACGCTGCCCGTGGTTTGCCCTGCCGTGATAGTAATAAACTCACCATTATCAAGGGTTAAGACTAAATCATCACCTTGAGGCGCATCGCTGACAGTCGCTGTGATCGTGATATCAGTGCCTTCCGCCACCGTGCTATCCGATAAGCTCACCACTGTTGCTGTTGAGGTATCTGTCACAGTCACCGTTGTCTTGCTGCTGGTATCTAACGCTTCGTAATTACCACCGTTATTGCTTTCAACGATGCTGTACTCTAACGCCTCAGCATCAAGGTACACATCTTCCTCATTTGGGTTGTCAAAGGTAACACGGCCTTCGGTTTGACCCACGACAATGGTAATTTGCTCACCATTGTTTAAGGTTAATACGAGGTCTGTCTCTTCTGGGGCATTATCCACTGTCGCCGTGATAGTAATCTCAGTGCCTTCCTCGGCACTATTACTGCTCAGGGTAACCTTACTCGTATCAAGCGTATCGCTTACCGTTACCGTTGACGTCGCATCACTATTAAGCGCTTCGTAGTTGCCGCCCGTCGCGGAATCAATCGCGTAGGTCAGCTCTTCACCGTCAACATACGCATCGTCACCGTTTGGATTAGCAAAGGTCACACTGCCCGTCGTGTCACCCACGGCAATCGTGATCGTTTCACCATTATCTAATGTCACCACTAATGGCGTATCGACTGGAGCATTGTCCACCGAGGC
>NZ_JBAKAZ010000113.1:0-2973 GCF_038155185.1 Psychromonas aquatilis | reverse complement strand
AGTCCGTTGCTGTCGCGCTCACTTCCGTACCATCCGCTAATGGCGCATCAGGCGTCACACTCCATTCACCATTTTCATCGGCTTCAGTGATCTGATCAGGGATACCGTCACCATCAACATCGACCTTGACTGTACTACCCGCTTCAGCTGTCCCCGTGATTTCTTCACCATCCGTTGCATCAATCACTGGCGCATCTGGTGCAACGGTGTCAGTGCTTCCATCATCGGAACTACCACTACTTGCAATTGCAACAGCACCACCACCTAGCAATAAAGCACCTAATAATATTGGCCACCATGGTACTTCTGATGATTCCCCATAATAGCCTAAGCTCTGAAATGAACTTTCACCTTCATCTAAATTCCATGCTAGTAATTCTGCTTCTGCTGTTTGAGGAACATATTGATGAAAGAGGCCTGATTCGGCAAGACCTATCAAAGGTGATGCTGTTTCTAGCGTATAGTAGCCAACAAGAATAAATACAGGTGCTTCGTTTGTTGCATCACCAAATCGAAGCTCTAAATTATCACCATTTCTTGTAATGAGTGTTTGTTGTGGCGCAATCTGGCTTTCCATATCACGTAGTTCATAATTAACACCTGGTTGTGCTTGAATAGTAACAGGAACATTAGTTGATACATCGGTCGCTAAAAGGCCTTCCGAACTTTGCGTTAAAACTTGAATTTTATCTGACATGAGTCTGTCCTTAATAAGTCTTTAATTAAAATTGAGTCGTTTATTTATTGTGCGCTAGTACTTTCACTAGTCGCTTTAGCATCATCCGTTATGCTTTGAGTTATGCTGTCAGTCACTTCCACAACTTCGACATCGCCCCACAATTCAACACTTACTCTTCTGTCTGGTTGTAAACATTCAATAAGTTTCTTTCTGCTCAGTTGGCTTGAACATTGACCTTTTGTGATTGGATCTGCACTACCAAAGCCAATCGCTTTTATATCTTCTTTAATACCATTCGCTTTTAAGAAACTAGCCACGGTATTTGCGCGTTGTTCTGATAGGGTTTGATTGTAAGCTTTAGCACCGATTCTATCGGTGTGACCAACAACAACAATATTAGTAATGTCTAGATCAGAGGTTTTAATTTTTTCTAAAAGTACGTTTAGCTTATCTTTCGCAACGAGGTCGACCAAGGTTGCACCATTAAACTGGAATAATGCATCGGCAGATAATTCGATTTCTTCTAATATCACCGGTGGAGGGGGAATAATTTCAGGGGTACAGTCATCAATGCGACGGCTTACTAAAAAGGATTGATAATCAGCGTCATCTAAAATGTCTAAGGCATCATTTTCAGTTATGCGCTCAGCACTTAACACACCATCTTTTGCTACATTAACACGCATATATAAGGCGTCACCTGCACTAACATTGACTTTAACATTCTGGCTATTGGTATCTTTTTTTTGTAAGTAGATGTTGCCATCACTGCGTTGAAACGCAAAAGTGTGTTCACCGGTACATATTGTGGCAGGAATATAGATTTCTTTTTTCAACGCTCCTATTAATCGTTCATCTTTACTAACGAGAATTACTTTCTTTTCGGTTGATTCGTCATCCTCTAAGAAAAAGACCGCTTGGGCTTCGTGATGAGTCAAATGTTCTTGCCCAGATGCTTTATCAAATTTTTTATCTGGGCCAACCAATTCCCCGGTTGAACAAGCGGTTAAAAAAATTAAAGCAGTAAGAACAGATAACATGCTCTTCTTAAATTGATTTTTACCTTTAGGTTCCATCTAAAATACTCCTAATATAAATACATATAAATACATATAAATACATATAAATAGCTATTATTACCCGTTATATTTTTTAGTAAGATTTATATCATACTTTTACCACAATAAGAAATTAAAATACCCATTAATGGGCGCTTGAATGATTGTATCTTTTGATTGAGTGGTTACAGCACCTAAAAAGGTTTCCTATCTATTTTAAAAAAACTAAAAAACAATAGAAAAGTAATAATAGAAATAAATTTAAAGGCATTTAAAATCAATAATATAAGAAAAACCTGTATTTAAATATTAAAAGTAAAATAATTTAATTAATAGTACTAATACTCTATAAATAATTTCCAACTAAAAAAAGTAACAACAAAATCAAATAAAAGTATATTTAATTCAGCAACCTTAAATATCAAAAAACACTCACTTATGGATATTTTTGGTTCAAAAAACATACGCGAATAGCTGGGTTGTTTTGATCTTTTGTGTTTGATAATCAACCAGCATTTTGATGATCATTGAATTAAATACCCACTTAGCGATCAGACCTTTCACCAAGAATGATTTAAAAGAACAACAAGGTAGCATATGAGTAACTTCGTGGAATTTTTGTTATGTCGATGATTTTTTATGTAAATTTGCCCTCAAGAGGGAGAATAACTAATTGCAAATGAAACAAAAAAAGAACAGAAATTCTAAGATAACCATAGTCATTGTATTCCATCAATCAATTCATCGTGATTTCAAGAACTTGTATATCGGCTTAGTTTAACTATATTGGTCTAAGGATTACCTAATGCCCTTAGTTACACCCGTTTTATTAATACAATGTCTGAATTTTTTAATTCCAGAAGCCTTGAAGTCAGCCACAATATTCTTATTCAAAGACATGAAGTATTAAAAGAATCAGCTAGGTGAGGTAAAGGTACAAATGGTTGGTTCTTTGGTTTTAAGCTTCATTTATTGATTATTCATAATGGTGAAGTCCTAGCAATGAGGATCACTGTAGCTAATGAAAATGACGGAACACCTATGATTAATTTATGTAAAACTCTAACTGAAAAATTATATGCAGACAAAGAATATATTGGAAAAGCTTTAACAAAGGAGTTAAAGGATTCGGGTATTGATATACTAATACCATTTCCGATAAATATGTGATCTAATTAAGGTTCTTACAAAGGAGCTAGTATGAGCCACAATTTTACTGAATTAATTAATGCGACA
>NZ_JBAKAZ010000112.1:0-3507 GCF_038155185.1 Psychromonas aquatilis | reverse complement strand
AGAAAAGACAAGACACTCAATAATTTTAAATCGTAACCTTCTGAATTCATTACGATCAACTAATGGGTGTCCACAATTTTTTCACGATTTGTCTTTTAAAGTTTAGCTTTAATTTAACAGCCAGTTCTAGTGAACTTCAGCACACAAAACGATTAAAGAATCACTGATTTAATCAACATGGCCACAATAAATAGCGCCAACACACCAGCAAACCAAATACCGATAAACCAAGCGAGTTTTTTATATTTATTCAACGTCATTAGTGATACCCATCCTCAGGTCTTACTTTACCTCGGAATACCCAGTAGGCATAAGCGGTATAAATTAAAATAAGTGGTACTAATACTACCGTGCCCATTAAAGCGAATTTTAAACTTGAATCAGGTGCAGCAGCTTCAGTAATGGTTAAACTTGGCGGCACAATATTAGGATAGAAACTAATAAGAATACCGATAAAGCTAAGCACAAATAAACCAAGTGAAGCAAAAAATGGTTGCGCCTCTTTGCATTGTTTTAACCCGGTAAAGAGCAACCAAGTACATAAACCCACTAAAACAGGAACCAAAATACTAAAGATGCTGCCTGGTAACGAGAACCAGCGTTGGAAATAAGCCGGATCTTGAAAAGGCGTTAAGATACTAACAACACCTATAAATCCGAGGGTAGCAATGGCTAACCCTTTAGCATAACCGCGCATTCTGCTTTGCAACTCCCCTTCTGTTTTCATGATTAACCAAGTAGAGCCTAGCAAACCATAGCCTATGACAACAGCGACTCCAGTGAATAATGAAAACGGAGTCAACCAGTCCCACCAACCACCAGCGTAAGCTCGATTTACAACCTCGATACCTTGTACCAAAGCACCGAGAGAAATACCTTGCGTAAAGGCAGCTACCACAGATCCAGCGAAGAAAGAAAAGTCCCAAACAGGTTTCCAACGAACCGTTCTCCAACGATATTCAAAAGCGACACCTCTAAAAATTAACGCTAGCAACATCAATATAATAGGCATATACAAGGCAGGCATAATAACCGCGTAGGCGAGAGGAAAAACAGCAAACAAGCCACCGCCCGCCATGACTAACCAAGTTTCATTGCCATCCCAAACCGGTGCAATTGTATTCATCATGACCGACTTATCTTGCTCTGACTTAGCCGATGGAAATAAAATGCCAATGCCTAAATCAAAGCCATCTAAAATGACATAACAAAGTACGGCAAACGTGATTATAATTGCCCAGATAAATGATAATTCAAATTCCATGGTTACCTCCTTGGCCATCTGACTTATGGTCTGTGTGAGTTATATCAATGGTTTCAATAACTTGTTTTTCTGCGGTTCTAATAGGCCCGTCATTCATATCAACGCCAGATGCCTTCGGCAATTTGTTCATCAGCCTTAAGATGTAATATGTACCGGCTCCAAACACAAAGAAGTAAACAACAATAAATGCGATAAGGGAAACAGCGACAGCAGGCGCTGCAATTGGTGCAAGACTATCTGAAGTTCGCAATAAGCCATAGACAGTGAAAGGTTGACGACCGACTTCAGTAGTAACCCAGCCTGCTAATACGGCTACAAAGCCCATTGGTCCCATCACAATCGCAGCGCGCTTTAACCAATCATCATCATAAAGCTTGCCACGCATCCGTCTCCAAAAACTCCAAACGGCTAAGCCTAACATCGCAAAACCAAGAGCAACCATGATACGGAAGCTCCAGAAGACAATGGCAACAGGTGGCTCATCTTCATCTGCAATCGTATCTAAACCAGCAAGCGGCGCATTTAAATCATGCTTTAAAATTAAGCTAGACACCTTAGGTATCTGAATCGCGTAATCAATTGTCTTTTGTTCTGGATTAGGAATACCAAACAAGATAAGTGGTGCACCTTCAGGGTGACTATCATAATGCCCTTCCATCGCCATTACTTTGGCTGGTTGATGCTCTAACGTATTTAAACCATGAAAGTCTCCCACCACAATTTGTAAAGGGGCTGCAATCATTAACATGCCCATCGCCATTGAAAACATACGACGTGCAGCAACATCAGCTTTTCTTCTTAATAGGTGTAAAGCACCGACTGCCCCCACAACGAGAGCCGTTGTTAAGAAAGCGGCGACAACCATGTGTACTAAACGGTAAGGGAACGAAGGATTAAAAACGATCTGCATCCAATCCTCAGGTACAAACTGACCTAACTCATTAATGCTGTAGCCAGCAGGTGTTTGCATCCACGAATTAACCGATAAAATCCACGTCGCTGACATTAACGTACCAAAGGCAACCATACAGACGGCAAACATGTGTAGTTTATCGCCCACTCGCTCTCGTCCAAACAAAGCGATACCTAAAAACCCAGCCTCTAGGAAAAAGGCAGAAAGTACTTCATAGGCCATAAGTGGTCCAAGGACTGGCCCTGTTTTATCAGAAAACACCGACCAGTTAGTACCAAATTGATAGGACATCACAATACCGGAAACGACGCCCATACCGAAGGCAACCGCAAAAATCTTCTTCCAGTAATTGAATAAGAAAAGATAAGTTTTATCATGTGTTTTTAGCCACATACCATTTAACACAGCTAAATAACTGGCCAGCCCAATTGAAAAAGCTGGAAATATAATATGAAAGGAAACAGTAAATGCAAACTGCATTCTGGCAAGTGTCTCGGCGTTGAAACTTTCAAACATAATCATAGACCCCGTATAAGTTTGAATTTAAATTATGTTGAACTCCCGCAGCAATAAAATGAGTATTGAAACAAAAGTAACATCAAGCATATAACTTTTAAGTAGAAATGACGTTTACTTAATTTATCGCCATTGTGTTAATCATTAATAATTTGCTGGACCGAATATGCCGTAGACTCAATCTATTTTTGCGGATAAGTTAAAAAAGCGTTGCTCAATAGCACTCTAGAATTGCAAATATGTAAATGATGACCCCAATAGATACGTGATATATAAAGATAAAGTTCAGTTAACGAGTATATTTTTCAAACACATTCTCAGTATTTAATAGAAGAGAACTTCTTGTTTGACTGTAAGTTATTGGTAAGGAAGTATTTTTAGGAAGGTTGATTAATCAACAAAATTTTTGTCATCAGGCACTTTTGGGGCCCTCTTTAATTATCATTTTACTTAAGCGCTTTTATGGCGAAGTAACATTTATTCACTTTCCATAATCCAAAAAAACTAACCCAAACGTCCTGTTGAATTTTGCTAGAATCACTACCTGTTTTCGAAAAACTCAACGAAGAGCAACAGCATACCACCAATTTAATAATAGAATTAACCGTTAACGTATTGATATTAATAAGTTCAACATTTGGGTGTCCCTACCTTTCACAAGCTCAGCATTTGGGTGTCCACGATCTTTAAGTATTGAGTAAAATGCAAGGCACCCGATAGTTTTAAGCCGTAACCTTATGAATTAATTACGATCAACTAATGGGTGCTGAAATGGTCACTCCACCAAGGCATCGCAATGTGCCAAGATTAGATA
>NZ_JBAKAZ010000111.1:0-4195 GCF_038155185.1 Psychromonas aquatilis | reverse complement strand
TGTTGCTCATAATAAGCCTTTGCCCAGAATGAATAACGAACCGAAAAACCAGCCCACTCAACAAATGTTTGTCTTAAAAAAGTAGGACAACTATACCGCCAATGTGTCCACATTTTCTTGCCACTACGTTCAATAACAGGCGCTATACCTGCATATTTTTGTAGCTCTGATGCATCATGATAACGCAATCTATTACTGCCAAAAGCGACTAATAAACGAGGAGCAAGTTGTGGGCCTGCTCCAGGTAAACTATCAAATATATTTTTATCTGCTTGCGCTTTGTAAGCCCCTTTAATTGCTTTATCAAGTTGCTCAATACCTTGTAATAATACTTTGAATTGGCTAACTAACACTTCAACTAACATTTGGTTAGGCTCTATCACTCCTTTATCTTCGGTTAATGGCATTGCATTTTTTATACCGAGGATCCGCTTGTTGTTAACGTCTACATAACGTGAGTTATGTGCATTAAAAAAGTCTAATAATGTTTGTTTTCTGGCTCTCTTAGCTTTACCTAATGACGGCCATTTTAGAATAAAATTACAAAATATGATGGTGTCTTTTTCTTTAAACCATTCAAGAGCTTGTGGATAATAATTCTTTAATGTCGCGGTTATTTTATTGGATAAATCAACACTGTTTTGCACCAAGCCTCGGCGATATTCAACGAGTTGAGAGAGTGATCGTATTGCTGCTGACTCAGGCTCAATAACAGAGAGTTTATCCATGTGTAACGTCAGAATTTCGACCTGTATTAATGCATCAGAAGGGTCGTCCTTTGCACCACTTGGCGTGAATGCTTTACAATATTTTGCTACGGTTGAAGGATTTATGGTAAATAAAGTCAGGTGTTCATATTTAGCTAATGCATAAATGAGAGGGCCTTTTTTGAGTTCACAAACGATAGCGATTTTTTGCTCTGGATAGCGTTGTTTGAGCTCCATTGCCCAGTCATGTAATGCTTGAGGTTTATGTTTAATGATGGAGTAATTATATATTTCAGTATGATTGGGATGTTCGCATATATCATGCTTCTTATCAGCCCAATCGATTCCTATTAAAACAGCAAAATTATCAACATTATATCCTTTCATTTTGAAGCTCCTCCACGTAAAGTAAATGTTGGAATGTGCTTAAGGCTCGTTTCTCGCAGGTCTTATAGATAGTCGTGGTAGGCGATCCCTGAGTATGCGTTTTGAAGCGAGTTGTTCTGTTGGTTCGAACGTCTTGTTAAAAACATTGTATGTTTAGCAATTCAATATTCGTAACCAACAGAAGCATGTTCCATTTAATATAATAATGAATGAATCTATTAAATTAAATGGCTTGGTCGGACTATAAGCTAATCAACAAGGACAAAATACGGCTGGCTATTTTCGTTCCTCAAATTTTAGCCAACCGCATTTTGCCTGTTATTAGGGCGTTAACTGTCTTTAGGAGAGAGTTGTGAAAATTGAACAGGGCACTGAAGATGCGCAACATTTTGTTGACGCCATGTACCATGAGTTTACTTTGTGTGAGAAGGCTTTTGATGAGTTTTTTCTGCTTGCTGAATCTAATATTTTAGGTAAAGAAGATTATGAGATATTAGAGTCCCTCTATAAAAACTATTCTGCATTTTTAACTCACCTTTATGAATTTTATGTTGCCTGCTTTAAACGCGATAAAGGAGATACTCAAAATATTCATTACTCTAAATTGGATAAACTTTTCACTTTTGAAGTTGAAAAACTTATGCGTAATATGTGCAATTTAATAGAAGGTGGTCGAGCTCCGAGCTGGGCCAACGACATTGCATATTATCAAGAACAAGTTCCAGAAGACTTTGGTAAAAAATTCAGAGATGTTCGTAACAACACTTCTCATGTAGAGATCCGTCGTGTGTCTGGTGGAGATAGGCCTACTTTAAAAGAATTCATGGATGACTATCATAAATTTGTATTCTTCCTATATGACTCAGCTAGAAGCCTATGGAGCAGTAAAAGAGAAGTACCTCATAAAGTTGCTCATATTCAAGAGTTCAATTTATCAATGAGTACTACACAAACAGACAGTTAACAAGCGCATTAAATCTGACGTCACACATTGTTCGATTTTTTGCTTAAAAGAAAATGACGCAAAAAAGCGTCCAACATGCTCCGCAGCTTATGCGAGCGTTATCTGTATTTCCCAAAGTGGTCGCAGAGTGCTACTATAGTGATACATTTGAAAGGGGGTATTATGAGAGTAGAACTAGTAACAACACTGAAGCGTCAAGCAACGAAAATATTATCTGAACTTCACTCTTCTAAAGAGCCAATCTTGATTACTGAGCATGGACAGCCTTCTGCATACCTTGTAGATGTTGATGATTTCGAATTTATGCAAAAACGTATGCAAATTCTTGAGGCTCTTGCTAAAGGTGAGCAGGCAATAAGTCGCGGAGATACAATGTCTAATGTTGAAGCTAAAGAGAAAATGAATAAATGGCTGAAATAATTTGGACAAACCCTGCACTCGAGGATCTGAATGATATAGCTGAATATATTGCTTTGAGTAACATGGTGTCAGCTAAAAAGTTAGTAGCTAAAATATTCGAAAAAGTTGAGCGACTTGAAGATTTCCCTGAATCAGGTAAGAAACCGATAGAGTTAAGTAATCTTAACTATCGGGAGGTTGTCGTTAACCCATGTCGCATATTTTATAAAGTAGAGACTGATAAGGTTTTTATTTTACACGTCATGAGACAAGAGCGTGACTTGCGGAAATTCTTATTGCTGTCGTAACAAACTGCTAACAAGGCGCTTAAAACGGAACTAAAACAGTGGGTTAGTTTCGCTGCGCTACACATTATAACCCACTGCTTTAGTCCGTTTAGCGCGGCGTTAGCTATCTACGTAAAGGAAATACAATGTCAGAGAAAATTTCTATTATTTATAAAACATCAATTATATTTTTATTATTAACTTCGATCATTATGCTATATAAAGGTATAACTGTAGCAAACCTTACTTCTGGAACAGTATACGGCGGTGAGTTTTCTATGCTTATAACGTTAAGCAATCAATTTTCATACTTTATGGTTTGGCTTGCATCCTTAGCATTCTATTTAGTGGCAAATAATATTTATAAAGCTAGCTTTTGCATCGAAGATAATAGCTAACAAGGCACTTAAACGGAATTAAAACAGTGGGTTAGGTTTCGCTTCGCTACACATTATAACCCACTATTTTAGTCCGCTTAGTGCGGCGCTATGCGCCAAAGAGGTATTTCACTTTGAAACGTTTTGATAAAGAAATACAGAAACTAGATTCAAGTAGCTTTGACTTGTCCAGATCTAGAATAAATTGGAGCCACGTAACGCAAGATCTTATTGAATCTGAATTCAGTAAAGTAATACTTGAAGCGAGGTCAAATAAATACCCATTTAGCCTTTACTGCGCGGTTAATGATGCGACAGAAAATGAAGTTACAGTACAACTATCTTCTGGTGCAAACAAAACAGGCGTTATTGAAAAAGTCAAAACAGCTGAGATGGAAAGTGTTACTTGTGAAATAGAAAAAGGTTCTGCACTTGTAGCTTCATTTGGAAGTACTGGTTCCGTTGCATTTATCATTTATCCGTACAAATCTGAACGATATTCTCGAACAGAAGATAATATTATTTTGCACTCTAGTCTTTCTCCCGACAGTGTTAATGAGAAGTTAATTAAAAGCTGCATAGCTAATTATTTATTCTATATTCGATGTTCGAGTATTTATGGTGCTCATAGTTTTAAGTCATCATTTAGAGACAAACTAAGAATGAATTGGTTACTTTTCAGAGACATTAGAAATAGACGTAAAATTTATCGTAAATTCTATACTGCTTGTATTGAGTGGGGAAAAATAATTGGTGCCGGCATTGCTGGTTATATTGTTGCAATTTTAACAAAAGGCGCATAACAGTTGCTTAAACGGACACAAACAGCTGGCTGTGCTCGTACCTCGCTATTATAGCCAGCCATTTTTAGCAGCTTAGCAAAGCGTTGAGGTTGTAGAATAACTCTTTTTTGAGATTTTAAGCCCGATTTTCGGGTTAAAAATGCATTACCTAGCATATTAAAAACGCTTAGGATTCATTACAGGAGCTCGTTTTTTAGTCATTTTTTGCTGTAGGAGTGTAAGCGTCTAGCAAACCACACCTATTTTTTGAAATTCCATGGTAACAGGCGGT
>NZ_JBAKAZ010000110.1:0-4483 GCF_038155185.1 Psychromonas aquatilis | reverse complement strand
CCTTAAAGATTACATTTAAAAACCGCAGTTACACAGAGTTATTTACAGGGTCGTTCAAAACTTTTTTTAGCGTTATATAACATTAAACTCCCTCTTATTAAAATGAGGAAGTGTAATGTTAGGTTAATAATCTATTCAATAACTGAATCCAGCTTTGATATTATTATCTGTATTTTTAGACTTCGTATGCAATTGGATCACTTAACCCATTTTCTTTAAAAGCTTCTAATCGTTCAATACAGCTTCCGCATAAACCACATGCTTTTTCACGCCCATTGTAACAAGTCCAAGTTTTACTATAGTCTAAGCCCATTCTTATACCGTCTTTTAAAATGCCAATTTTATTACTCTTCAAATATGGAGAATAAATTTCAGTTTTTTCATAATTAGCAACCGCAGCGACTTCATTCATTTTTTCAACAAAAATAGGGCGGCAATCTGGGTATATTTCGTGATCTCCGGAATGCGCTCCGTAATAGACTTTATCTGCACCAATTGAAACGGCATAACCAATAGCTAATGAAAGTAAGATCATATTACGATTAGGGACAACAGTATTAACCATATTGTCATTATCGTAATCGCCTGTTGCTACTTCAATACTCGTATCTGTTAAAGAAGAGCCGCCGATTAACTGATTAATTGCAGTAATGTCTATAATCTTATGATTAATATTTAATTCTTTACAGACTTCACTTGCTACTTCAATTTCCTTCACATGACGCTGACCATAATCAAAGGTTAATGCGAATGGAGTTAACCCTTCTTCAATTGCTTTATGTAATACGGTATAAGAATCCATACCACCAGAGTAAATAACGACTACTTTTTGGCTCATTTTTAATATTTCCATTGTTTAATTATTTATGAGGGAGCTTGCAAAATAATATATTTGCTTAAGATACAATGCAGCCACACATAGAACTTTATAATAGTAAACGAATAGATATTATAAGTGTGCAATTAAATGCATTATTTAATGAAATGCTATCTCTTTAAAGCTTAAAGTGATTGTTGGCTATATCGCTATATTATATTTTTTGCTGCTTGGTGTATAATTAGTCAATAAAGCGTTTCATATATAGTTGGCATTATGAATATGGTGATAGATAAGCATTGTTTTAAGGGAAGTTACCTTATCAATCCTATCATTTATGATGATGTGCTGAATATATGAAGCTCGATTGTAGTTATCTTTATTAGTATAAAAATTTATACTTAAAAAAAGCAGTAGGATCAGGTATTCTGCTCGGCAAAATTAATTTATTAACATAGTGGACAAAACGATGATTGTATTAGGACACCAAAACCCCGATTGTGATAGCTTGTGTAGTGCGATAGGCCTTGCTAGTTTATTTAATAAAATGGGTAAAACTGCAACACCAGCTTTACAAGGCGAACCAAATCCTGAAGCATTATTTTTATTAGAGCAATCAGGTTTACCACAGCCAGAAATTCGTACTGAAGTTGCTGGTGAAGAAATTTTCATTGTAGATTACTCTGACTGGGGTCAAGGTACTGAAGATATGAAAAAAGCACATATCTTAGGTATTGTTGATCACCATAAACTAGGTGACATTACGACTTCAGCGCCGCTAGAGTGTTGGATTTGGCCTGTTGGCTGTAGCGCAACAATTGTTTACAACATGTATAAGTTTAATAATCACACTCCTGATGCACCAGTTGCAAAAATGATGATGGGCGCGATTATTTCAGATACAGTAAACTTCCAAGGTCCAACTTGTACAGATATTGACGTTGTTGCTGCTAAAGAATTGGCTGAAATTGCAGGTGTTGAAGATATTCAAGCATTTGCTGAAGCACAGTTTGAAGCGAAATCAGACATTAAAAGTGTACCGGCTGCTGAGTTAATCTTACGTGATCAAAAGGTATTTGAAATGGCAGGTGAAAAACTTGCTATTGGCCAATTAGAATTAACGTCTTTAGATACAGCATTAACGAAGAAAGATGATATGTTGGCTGAAATGGAAAAACTACAAGCAGCTAAAGGTTACCATTCTACAATTGTGTTACTAACTGACATCAACAAGTTAGACACTGTGGCAATCATCGTTTCTAAAGATGCAGATAAAGTAGCAAAATCACTTAATAGTAGTGTTGCGAACAATACTTTTGATTTACCAGGCGTAGTAAGTCGTAAAAAACAAATTATTCCATTTTTACAAAATGCATTTGAAGGTTAGTTAAAAGCGATTAATATCGTTTAAATATCCCTTTTATTGTTTACAAAAGGCGAGGCTAATTATCAGTCTCGCCTTTTTTATTGGTTCTATTTAAAGATTCAGGTATAACTTACGTTTTTATTTTATTTAGTATTGGGGTTTTATGCATATTCATATACTTGGTATTTGTGGCACATTCATGGGCGGTGTTGCTATTCTTGCTAAATCTTTAGGTTATAAGGTAACAGGCTCTGATAGTAACGTATACCCACCAATGAGCACTCAGCTCGAAGAGCAAGGGATTGAACTCATTCAGGGCTTCGACCCTAGTCAGTTAGATAACAAACCTGATTTAGTGGTGATTGGTAATGCCATGAGTAGAGGTAACCCCTGTGTAGAGGCCGTATTAGACAAGCAGTTACCTTATATTTCAGGTCCTCAATGGTTGTTAGAGCATGTATTGAAAGATAAGTGGGTATTAGCAGTGGCTGGTACACATGGGAAAACATCAACATCAAGCATGTTGGCGTGGATTTTAGAATACGCGAATATGCAACCTGGTTTTTTAATCGGCGGTGTTCCAGAAAACTTTGGTTTATCTGCGCGCCTTGGTGAAACGCCTTTCTTTGTGATTGAAGCAGACGAATATGATAGTGCTTTTTTTGATAAGCGCTCTAAATTTGTACATTACCACCCACGTACATTGGTTTTAAATAATCTTGAGTTTGATCACGCTGATATTTTTGATGATCTAAATGCCATTAAAAAACAGTTTCATCATTTAATGAGAACCGTACCAAGTACAGGCCGTGTGTTTATTCCAAATCAGGATGAAGCATTGATGTCAGTAAAAGATATGGGCTGTTGGAGTGAGGTTGAGTATATTGGTGAAAACTGGTCTGACGCTAAAGTTAAAGAAGACGGTAGTGTATTCGATGTATATTTAAATAATCATCATCAAGGACAAGTAAACTGGTCTTTGATGGGAGACCATAATATTAAGAATGCATTAGCAGCGATAGCAGCAGCTCGTCATGTAGGTGTTACGCCAGAAGTTGCGGTTGCCGCATTAGCTGAATTCAAAAGCATCAAACGTCGCATGGAGATAAAAGGTAAAGTAAATAATATTACTGTTTATGATGATTTTGCTCATCACCCAACAGCAATAAAAACAACTTTAGATGGTTTACGTGCCAAAGTCGGTAAAGAAAGAATTATCGCTGTGTTAGAGCCTCGTTCTAACACAATGAAGTTAGGCGTATTAAAAGATGCTTTAGTTAACTCATTAGATGTTGCTGATATTGTTTATGGTTTTGAAGATAAAAATATTAGTTGGTCAATGAAAACGTTATTTGATGAAAAAAATAAAAGCATACACACTGAAAGCGATATCGATAGCTTAGTTGAAACATTAGTTAATGAAGCAAAGCCTAATGATCATATCTTAATTATGAGTAATGGTGGTTTTGGCAATATTCATGAAAAACTATTAAATAAATTATAGGAAGACAATGCAATTAAGAAATGAAGATGAACAATATACAGATATAGTCACATTAGCTGTAACAGGTGCTTCCGGTAGTGGTTACTTTTTACAGTTATTGCAGGCAATGGTAGATAGTAACGTTAAAGTCTATCTAATATTATCTGAAGCGGCACAAATAGTATTAAAAACCGAAGTTGATGAAGATTGGCCTAGCGATATTGAAGTATTGAATACGTTTTTAGTTTCTCGTTTTAATACTAAAAACGGACAGATTGTTGCGCTAGCTGCAAAAGATTGGTTTTCTCCTGTTGCTTCAGGTTCTTCTGCGCCTAAGAAAATGGTGGTTTGCCCATGTAGTTGTGGAACACTGGCTTCTATTTCTCAAGGTTTATCGAATAACCTGATTGAAAGAGCTGCAGATGTCATCTTTAAAGAAAGAGGGCAGCTCATTATTATGCCAAGAGAAACACCATTTTCTACGTTGCATTTAAAGAATATGCTGACATTGTCCGAACTAGGGGCAACTGTTATGCCATTAGCACCTGGTTTTTATCATAAACCAACAACTATTTTAGAGTTGCAAGACTTTATGGTTGCAAGAGTGATGGATCATTTAAAGATAGATCACCAAACCAGTAAACGTTGGTGCGAGTAAAAAACAAACAAAAACAACGTTATTTGATGGTTATTTAAACGAATTAAAATTAATTTTAAAAATAACCATTTAATTACAATAAAACGCTTGCCAATGTGATCTGAATCCCTATAATGCGCATCCACAGACACGGGACGGAACGCAAGTTACCCAGCGAGT
>NZ_JBAKAZ010000109.1:0-4534 GCF_038155185.1 Psychromonas aquatilis | reverse complement strand
ATAAGTTATTTTAGCAAGTAAAATAGATCAGTTAATTAGTGTGATTGGTATTATTCCGTTGCTGAAGCTAAAAAGTGGAGCAACCTTCCAGCTGGGGCATTTCCTTCACGACCTGGTGTGTTTTTAGGTGAGCTAAAAGTTGAACAACGTGGTGTAGTGAAAGCTATTTTAATGGAAGCAGCGGGCCTTAAAGAAAATGAAGGGTTCGATGAATTAGTACAAACGCTCAATGCAGATGATTATATCGGTACTGTCAGTGATGATTATAAAGCGGGCTATTCTTCGTTTAATAGTAAAATTGCCTTTTTGGGTACACCTTCAGAAACCGGCCTTTGGGAGCTTTATTATGGCGGACATCATCTCGCTTTTGCTAATACATACAATCAGGGTGAGTTGATTGGTGCAACACCTTCATTCAGAGGCATAGAGCCTTTTCGTGCTTTTGAGATGAATGGCCGTACCAATATTCCAATGTTACAAGAAAGAGATACTTTTGCTGCTTTTTTAAATTCATTAACACCTGAACAATTAAAAGAGGCTGAATTAGAAGGGACATATCGAGATATCTTAGCTGGGCCGTAAGCGGATGATGCAATTCCTGAGCAACAAGAAGGTATTAGTGCTGATAAGCTTAATAACACTCAAAAAGTATTATTGTTAAAAGCTATTGCAACTTATGTTGAAGATATCAATGCTGCTGATGCTCAAAAGTACATGGATAAATATAGCGCAGAAATGGCTGATACTGTGATTGGGTATTCAGGAACAACAGATTTAAATAGTGAAGATGATTATGTGCGCGTTGATGGTCCATCACTTTGGATTGAGTTTTCTTTACAATCTAATAAATCAACGAATGAAAAAGGTAATCACCCACACTCTGTTTGGCGAGATAAAGTCGATGACTATGGAGGCCAAACCAAATGAGACATGCCTTCTTACGACTAAAGCAATTTTTTCTGTTTGTTCTCTTTCTGCAGGTGAGTAGTGCTTATGCGCATTCACTACCTGGTAGTATTTTAGATTTCTCTAAGGAAGGTACTGATCTAGTAAAGTTACCGGCTAACTTTCCTTTAGAGGAATTAGTGATTGCTGCGCCTGAGCTTCATGAACTAAAGCATATTAAACAAGGGGAAAAGGTCTCTGGTGCTTCTTTAGATGACTTGCAAGATTACATTCAAAAGCATATTTTTTAGTCGACGGTAATGAAAAATTACTATTTAATCTGAATTTAGCCAAACTTGAGCGTGCTTATAATGCACATGTTGGAGGTTATACTTTAGTCGTTATTGAGTTAGCATTGCCTCTTCCTGAGCAGAGTAGCTCACTTCCTTTAATGTTAAGTTACGACATCATTATGCATGAAGTACGTAACCATAGAGCAGAGGTTTATTGGAATGACTCAGCTAAGGGCAGAACAAAGGTTGTCAACTTTGGGTATAAAGTTGTCAATGGCAACCCTAAAACCTATCCATTACCATTTTTTGAAAAAGCAGAGTAAGTGCATGAACAAAGTAAACTTCCCCGTAAATAATTATGACGCTTATCATGCGCATGTTTATTTTGACAAAGAAACATTCACGTTTGCTAAAGCATTATGTGAAAAAGCAGGTGAATTATTTCAATTACAGGTGGGTAGAGCACATCAAAAATTAGTTGGTCCTCATCCAAGATGGAGCTGCCAACTTCTTTTCACATCAAGTGACTTCGAACAGCTGATCCCTTGGCTGAAAAAGAACGCAATGGTTTAACTGTATTAGTACACGCTTTAACCGGCGACAATCTAAAAGATCATACAGAGCATGCTTATTGGCTAGGTCACCCGGTTGCGCTTAACTTATCTATTTTTCAAAGTAACTGAGAATATAACTCGAACTGCTTAGTTACTTCCTCTACGACGTGAGTAAAAGAAATAAACAATGAATGATATATACCTAGGTAAACACGTTGTTATACAACGACGATATGAAGCATTGGGAGCAATAAATGACTTGTTTATTGCTATTTGGTTTTTAATTGGTAGCTTTTTCTTTTTGAATGCTTCGCTAGTGGAAAGTGGGACTTGGCTATTTATTGTCGGTAGTGCTCAGTTAATCATTAAGCCACTGATTAAGTTAATTAGTTTAATTCATGTTAATAAAGCGTTTAAAAAGTCGTCCCCATAAATAGCGTAAGATTTAAGGCGAGCACAGAAGTGAATGGCGTTAAGCTTTCTTGATTAGGTTGTTTAAAACAATAAAGGACACTTTTATAGGCTTATACTTTGTTATTTAAATTGAAAGCTGGACCTAATAGCCAGTGCGGTATCAATGTTGATTCCTCACTGGCTATTTAAATAGGCTGACTTTGATTAGATTAATTATCCTATAACAATTTGACCTAATAGATAACCTAAGCAACAAGCTGAAATAACCCCAATTAATCCCACTGACATGAAGGAGTGGTTAAAATACCATTTGCCTATTTTTGTTGTTCCTGAGCTATCAAAATTAACTGTTGCAATGTCGGAAGGGTAATTAGGAATAAAGAAATAGCCGTATACCGCTGGCATCAAACCAATCAGTAAAGCCGGTTCTAATCCGAGTGCTAAGCCTACTGGCAACATCATACGAGCTGTCGCAGCCTGTGAGTTAACAACGACAGAAACGATAAATAATGCTAATGCAAATGTCCAAGGGTGCATTGTGACGACATCAATTATCTCTGACTTAAATTGTGGCATGGCATATTGAAAGTAAGTGTCTGACATCCAAGCAATACCAAAAATAGCAATAGCAGCAACCATACCTGATTTAAATACAACACCATTAGGGACTTGTTGAGGATTGGTTTTAGTCGCAATTAAAATAATCCCACCAAAGGCCAACATCATCATTTGAATGATCACAGACATACTGATTGGTTTGTCACCCTCCGCTATTGTTCTTATTTCAGGAACCATGGCAATGATGACAATAACAACAATCGATAATAAAAATATCAGCACAGCATGTTTTGCTGAATTAGGTAGTTTTTGGTCTAAACTCGTTGAAGTCGTGTTTATTATTTTATCACGCCAAGCAGGATCCTTTAAACGAGATTGATAGACTTCATCTTCTTCTAGTTCCTCACCTCGTTTGAGACTGTATAGCGACATCATCAATGTCCCGAATAAAGTAGCAGGAACAGTAACAAGTAAGATGGAAAGTAATGTGATATCTGCTCCGATATCGACTATTTGAGCTAAATAATAAACCACGGCAGCAGAGATTGGGGAAGCGGTGATGGCAATTTGTGAGGCGACTGAAGCGGCTGCCATTGGGCGTTCTGGCCTAATACCATTTTTTAATGCCACGTCACCAATAATAGGCATAATGGAATAAACTGCATGACCTGTACCTAATAAAAAAGTCATAGAGTAAGTAACAAAAGGCGCAATTAACGTTACTCGCTTTGGATTTTTACGAAGCATTCTTTCGGCCATTTGTAACATATATTTTAAACCGCCAGCGGCTTCTAAAATAGAGGCACAAGTGACCACTGCCAATATAATCAGCATAACGGTAATGGGAGGGGAAGTTGGTGGCATTTTGAAGATAAACACTTCAATGACCAGTCCAATACCAGAAATGACGCCTAACCCTATGCCTCCAAATCGAGAGCCAATATAAAGGGCAACTAATAGAAATAGAAACTGCGCGGTAAGCGTCTAGCAAACCACACCTATTTTTTGAAATTCCATGGTAACAGGCGGTCGATATCAGGGGAAGGTTGGCACAGTTCATCAAAGCAAGCACAGATATAATCAAATGGCATTAAACCATTGACCTTGGCGGTTTCCACGATACTGTAAAGCGTCGCACTAGCATGGGCTCCATTGGTCGTTTGGCTAAATAACCAATTCTTTCGCCCTATCACAAACGGTTTGACTGCACGCTCTGCCCGATTGTTATCAATACTTAATTGCCCATTATCTAGATAGCGTATCAGCTTGTGCCATTGATTGGCTAGATAGTTAGCGGCTTCTATTAGCTTGCTGTTACCGACTAAATGTCGCTGATTCTGCTCAAGCCATGTGTTTAGCTTATTCAGAATAGGCAAACTATCAGCTTGCCTTGCTGTGTATTTTTCATCGATACTTTTATCTTTGATGCGTGATTCAACGCCATACAGTTTTTGGATGAGACTCAACACCACATCCGCTTTGCCAACTTTATTTTTACCTTGTAACTTTTTCGCATCAATAAATTTACGCCGTGCATGTGCCCAACAACCAACGAGTGTCGCGTCTGTTTTACCATAAGCTTGATAACCATCAACATGTAAATAACCTTGATAACCATCAAGATAATCAACCACGCAGGCGGCCGCGCGACTATTATGGAAGTCGTAAAGTACGATATTAGGAATGCTATTTTTCGGCTCTGGTGTGTCTCGACCTGAGCAATAGACCCACATGTAACTGTTCACTTTATCGGATTTGACCACTTTTAAGGGGGTTTCATCAGCAAACAACGTGGGCTGTTTTAACAGCTCGGCTTTAAGCTTTTCAACT
>NZ_JBAKAZ010000108.1:0-4641 GCF_038155185.1 Psychromonas aquatilis | reverse complement strand
TCGTCGGGCTCATAACCCGAAGGTCGTAGGTTCAAATCCTGCTCTCGCAACCAATACTTCTTAAAGAAAAACCTCTCAAGATTAACTCTCTATGAGTAATCGCTAATTTCATAAACTTGATCTCTACTATCGTAACCACTTTTTTTATATTAAAAAATCCCTTTTAAATATCAATCTTATTTCTACTTTCAAAACTTCAGTTATAGCAAAACCTATTACTGGACAGCAACCTATTACTGGAAACCTATTACTGGACAGCCATTAATATTTGAAAATATATAACAAACTTAAATACGCTTGTTTAAAGCGTAGAAATGATTAACTAATGCGCTTTTAATTATTTATATGATCAAAATAATGCACACCCGAAGATAAATTGTGAATACTGCGCATGCGTAGCATTAGCAAACCGCTAATTATATTTTTATTACGAAGGTTATAGGGAAGGTTAAGAAAGTTAATGCATTTGTCGTCGTAATTGATTTTTACTGGCTATCCAGCATTTACCTGTATGCTCAGCAAATGAAGCTAGTGCTTCTAAAGACCCGACTGCCCCTTGGTAATCTTTACCAAATCGGCTTGCTAATGTTAACCATGTTGTTTCATCTAGGCCAAGTTGATTGAGTAATTTAGGATGAGAACAAGCAATCATTCCTCGCTTATCTTCTCGCAAAATACGTCCACTCCAATCCACTAATTCCAAATAATCTAATAGTGAAAAAGCAATCCCACCAGCGTTATTGTCAGCACGACTCTCAACTGCATCACCCGTAAAACAAAATAAAGGCTTTTTATTGAACCGATAAGTTGATGGATTATCTTTAATATGTGCAACACCATGTATCCGCTCATAAGCCGATGTATATTCTGAGTTTTCTAGAGAGTCATACATCTTAGCCCGAATAGGATTCAAATCGACGTAGGCCATACAAGTTACTAATGCATCTTCATCTAGCAAAGCTTGAGATTTAAAGCGTCCTTCCCAAAAACGACCCGAGCATTCATCTTCTGTATTCGCTTTACGAGCGATAAATTCATTTAAGCAACGCATAAACCAAGATATGTCGATAAGACGACCTCGCCAACTATTAATTATCGTTAACGCCATTTTATTTTCAGCTACAGAATAAGTTTGTTCATTCTGCCATCGCTCCACTAAAGCAGGCTTAGAATATAACTGACACCACCGTTGACACACCTCTTCATTGGTTAGCATATCATTAAGTTTTTCATCAACATGCAAGACTAAATGATAGTGATTAGACATAACCGCATAGGCGCAAATATCAATACTAAAAATAGAAGCAAGGTGGTGCATTCGCTCAATTACCCATTGACGTCTATGTTCAAACGACTTTTTCGTATAATTATCTTCACCACACAAATAAGCACGACGAACACAACGAGAAATACAGTGATAATAAGGCGTATTAGATAACGACACTTGTGATTGGCGAGACTGAGTCATAACGGCGACCTCTTAGTATTAAAACCGACATACTAAAGATAGAACTGAAAAGGCTCGTCGTCAAAGTTAATGGGTGTCCACGATTTTTTTTCCACGATTTTTTAGCATTAAAAGCTCATGCATCATGAGACATAAAACTAAATCGGATAACCAAATTCACCAATATAGACAATCTCAAAACCATCTCCTTTAACCGTTCTCGGCTTCTCAATTTGATCTTTTGTAATGAATATAAGTACGTTTGCATCCTCAAGATTAAGGGTTAACGCTTCTTCTAAGACCGCTGCAGACCAAGACTCTGAATAAGAATACGACTTAAAAAATGCTGCAAGAGATGGCTCTTCCTCCCTCTCGCCAACTTCCATAAAGTCATGATCTATATAATATTCACCTTGGGATTCACAGAACTTGGATAACGGTGCGTCATCATCATCTCCATAATACTCCTCGATGAAGTCATTGTAGTTGGAAAGCTTTGAAACACGTCCTAAAAAGAAATGTGAAACTTCATATGATGCCATCAGTATCCCCTAAAAATAATACCTTGATAAAAACGTAATGTGCTATTTTTCAAACATTGATAGTGAAATTAATCACCGTTTAACTCTTAACTCACAAGCGCTCATATTACGATCTTTAACATGGTAAGAGCTTGAAGAAGTAAACCGTACTTTCCAGCTCTCCTGAAGAACTACGAGCAAACTGAGGAATTTGACCAGCTTCGCTATAACCCATGGCACGATACAGTGAAGAAGCAATATCACCTAAGCGCGTATCAAGGACTAATAAAGATAATCCCATTTCAACTGCCGCTGATTCCATAGACGACATTAGCTTTTTACTAATGCCTTTTCCTCTCACATCAGTATCAACCATAAGTTTTTCAACTTCACCTCGATGTGCCCCATTAGGCTTAGAACAAAGTGATAGTTGAACAGTACCGACAATACGATTTCCATCATATGCAATAAACAGTTTTCTTTCTCTCAATTTAAGGCCCGACTCGACAACAGCCCAGTAAGCTGTAACTTCTTGTCTAACAACGGGTGTTAAAAAACCGACAGAGGCTCCACTATTAATACAATCAACTAATAGTGAATGTAATTGTTCAGCTATACCAACAATTGTATCTACTTCCTTTATTTCCACAAAACTTTCCATGTAACTTCACCTAACGACTGTAATTTTACGCTTAGTGCGCATTTCAATGAAAAAACACAGTATTTGATATTAAGCTAAGATTCAATAAACGATTGATTAAATTAGTATTACAGGCATGAAAAAAGTTAATTCGATAATAGATAAGCCTAAGCAGGCTTTTTACTGTCATTGTCATTTTGTTTTAATTTAAAAGTGAACTCATTGGCCTTGTTTACTCGTATTATATGTCATGCTTTGTGCTGGCATTAGACTAGCACTATTATTTTTCATCAATGGGTAACAGGTAATTATGGTAGATTTTAACCGACTGGCATATCTTGATCTTGAAACAACAGGTACTAAGCCAACTCGAGATCAAATAACTGAGATTGCTATCGTACAAACATTGAATGGTGTGATTACAGATAAATGGCAGTCGCTAATTTGTCCTGGGACACACATTCCCGTCATGATTCAGAAATTAACAGGCATAACGCCGGAAATGGTTGCTGACGCCCCTACTATCGATGAAGTGATCCCTGTCATTATTGAGAAACTCAAGGGGCACGTTGTGGTTGCACATAATGCTCGATTTGATGTTAGCTTTTTACGAAATGCCTTTAAACAAAGTGATATAGAGTTTAAATATCCTGTGGTATGTACTGTTAAGTTGTCTCGAGAAATGTACCCAAACGTAAAAAAGCATAACCTTGATAGCATTATTAAACGCTTTGATTTAACCTGTGAAAGCCGCCATCGAGCAATGGATGATGCTGCTATCCTGCCACAAATAGTCGCACATATGCGAAATGAGTTTAATGATCAAAAAGTTTTAGAGGCTATGACCTCACAACAAAAACTTTCTAGCGTACCGCCCCATATCAACCCGGATATTTTCTCAAAAATGCCTAATGAGCCAGGCGTATATTTATTCTATGGTGAAACAGGGAATTTATTATATGTTGGTAAAAGTGTGCAAATTAGAGCTCGGGTTATTTCTCATTTTTCTAGCGATCATAGTCATGACCGTGAAATGCGGATGGCACAACAAGTATATGATATTGAGTGGATCACTACCGCCGGTGAGTTTAGTGCCTTGGTTTTAGAGTCCGAGCTAGTCAAGTCTCGGGCTCCTTTGTTTAATAGGCAACTTAGGAAACAAAAATCTCTGTTTACTATCTACTGGGAAAATAACCTTGATGGTGAAGTTACACAGCCCAATGTTATTGATATGAACAATTTAAATACTCAATCTAAAAAAGCGTCATTAAAGAATACTTATGGACTGTTTAAAAACCGCCGAACAGCCATTGAAGCCTTGCGTAAATTAAAAGATGAAAACCAACTCTGTGGCATACAACTAGGTCTAGAAAAAGGAAAAGGTCCTTGTTTCTCCTATCAACTTAAAAAGTGTAAAGGGATTTGTTGTGGACAAGAAACAGTTATCGCTTATCAAATAAGAATGCAACAAGCATTAGCACCAATAAAAATTAAGGGTTGGCCCTATCAAGGTGCTGTTGGGATTAAAGAATACAATGAACAAAGTGATATAAGTTGCATTCATATCATTTCTCATTGGTTGTATTTAGGTAAAGTTAATGATGAAAGTGAGCTAGCAAACTTTAATTTTGATGTTACCGCTAAACTCGATGTCGACTTTTATAAAATATGCATCTCTCAATTACAAAAAAGTCATGCATTGATTGATTTCGCAAATCTCAATCAGTAACTAAAACGTCTTCACCTCATTGCTTAGGTTAATAGTAGGTGGAGCGCTAATCTACTGTTTGTATAGGGGCTGTCTAGAAAACAATATAGATTAGATATCTCAAAGGCAGACAAGGAATCATAATCCTCAAACCTTTGGGTGTCCTCGATTTACTTTTGTGTGGTGAATGAAGTAATTGGTTGTATTTAGGTAAAGTTAATGATGAAAGTGAGCTAGCAAACTTCAATTTTGATGTTACCGCTAAACTCAATGTCGACTTTTATAAAATATGCATCTCTCAATTACAAAAAAGTCATGCATTGAT
>NZ_JBAKAZ010000107.1:0-4693 GCF_038155185.1 Psychromonas aquatilis | reverse complement strand
CAGTCATTTTTCCTGCGCAAAATTTAGATCACTTATTTAATATAATTGGTATAAGACGACAACGAGATTATTTTATTCCAATAAAAAAAGCGCCTAGGCGCTTTTTTAACATGAACATAAATAACTTAACTAACTGTCATTAAAAAGCAAACTCAATATTAGCCGTTAACTCTTCATCATTATTTGCACTAAAGTTAATACCAAATGATTCTGATAATTGAACTCCTGCATCAGCGGTGACAGCCCACTCTTTCAAATGTAACCCATCAAATGAATAAGTATAAGTTGGCGTTAGACCAACCCAATACATTTTATTAAAGCTATAACGGGTTGTTGCATCAAATTTTACGTAAGTCGTATCTTCTACATCATCTTTCCAGATATAACCGACATTAGCCTTAGGGTAGACATTTAAACGTTTCTCCATAAAGTCTAACTTAGCAAAGAAACCAATTGAAACATCATTTACATCTTCATAATCTTTATGGTCAGCTTCAATATCTTTATTCCAGCTACTATCAAAGGTAATACCAGACTTAGTAACAGAGTTAGATAAAAGATAATTAAATTCATAAAAATCTAAATTGTGTTTAGCCGCCACCGTAAAACGTTGCTTATAAACACCAGATAAATAACTACCAAAACGAGCAGAAAAGTCTACGCCTTCAGTGCCACCACCAATAATTGCATTAGAATAAACCGCAGTCGGGTCACTCATATCAACCCAGTTTTTATTGTTTTCAGCAACGACAGAAAACGAGCAAAAACCTACTAATGAAGTAAGTGACGCTTTTAAAATAACATTTAATACATTGCTTTTTGAGTTCATACGACTCTCTTTATTTCCAAATAAATAAGTTAAATAAGCGTTTACCACGCTTAATTAATGTGTAACGTGAAAATAATGCATCGGCTTTAGTGATAGTCGCTTCAGTGTCAGTCACTTTTTCACCGTTTACCATCACTGCGCCATTATTAACAAATTCACGCGCCATTTTGTTTGAAGCTGCTAATTCACAGCTTGTTAATAGCTCAACAATTGAAGCACTGTCATTTTCGACTTCTGTTGCTGGCAAACCATCTTGAGCTAATTGCGCTAGATCAGACTCACTTAGATTAGTTAAGTTCCCTGAAAATAATGCTTCAGTAATACGCTCAGCTGACGCTAAACCTTCTTCACCGTGTACTAAACGAGTCACTTCACGTGCTAAGATACCTTGGCCTTGTGGGCGACCTTTAATATTTTTATCTGTTTCTTCAATTTCTGCAATTTCTTCTACAGAAAGGAAAGTGAAATAACGTAAGAATTTGTAAACATCTGCATCTAATGTCGTGATCCAGAATTGGAAGAAAGCATAAGGTGATGTTTTTGCAGGATCTAACCAAATAGTACCAGACTCTGTTTTACCAAATTTAGTGCCATCTGCTTTAGTTACTAACGGCATCGTTAAACCAAACACTTTTTCTTGATTCATACGGCGTGTTAAATCAATACCACCAGTAATATTACCCCATTGGTCAGAACCACCAATTTGCAATGTACAGTTTTTCTCTTTGTTTAGTGCAGCAAAATCATAAGATTGTAAAAGCATGTAGCTGAACTCAGTAAATGAGATACCAGCCCCTTCACGGTCGATACGCTGTTTAACAGATTCTTTTTGAATCATTGCGTTAACACTAAAGTGTTTACCAACATCACGTAAAAAAGAGATGCTGTCCATTTTACTGATCCAATCTAGATTGTTGACCACTTCCGCAGCATTATCTTTATTGTCGAATTTAATAAAAGCACTAACTTGTTTTTTAATTGAATCAACCCAATTAGCAACAACGTCATCGCTATTTAATTTACGCTCAGCAGCTTTAAAACTTGGATCGCCGATTAATCCAGTTGCCCCACCTACCAATGCCAATGGCTTATGGCCAGCTTCTTGAAAACGTTTTAAAATTAAAAGTGGTACTAGACTACCGATGTGTAAACTATCAGCTGTAGGATCAAAGCCACAATATAATGTACGACTTCCACTAGATAAATGTTCGTGTAATTCTTCATCTGCAGTTGTTTGAGCGATCAAGCCGCGCGCTTTTAAATCTTCTATTAAGGCATTCATTTACTTTTCCTGGTTTACTAGCAATAATTGCATGAGATTTTACACAGTTACTGACCACAAAAAAACCTTAGAGTGAAGATATTGTCAACAATATGATAGCATTGCACTTTTATTGGTATAACAAAGAGATAAACAAATGAAAATAGGCATTATTGGTGCAATGGATGAAGAAGTTAGCATCTTAAAATCAGCGATGAATAACGTTACTACAAGCAAAATCGCAGGTTGCGAATTTTACCAAGGTGACCTTAATGGCAAACAAGTAATTTTAACCAAATCAGGGATAGGTAAAGTTGCAGCAGCCGTAGCAACAACGCTTTTATTAGATCAATTCTCTCCTGATGCGGTGATCAACACTGGTTCAGCTGGCGGGTACGATACCGCATTGAATGTTGGTGATATCGTGATCTCAACTGAAGTAAGATTCCACGATGTAGACCTCACAGCTTTTGGCTATGAAATTGGTCAAATGGCACAATTACCAGCGGCGTTTGAAGCGACAACGTCTTTAATTGATATTGCAGAAGATGCAGCTAAAACATTAGATGGTTTGAACATTATCAAAGGCTTAATTTGTACGGGCGATATCTTTATGGCAGACCCTGTTAAGGCTGAAATTGCACGTAACAACTTCCCTACTATGGCTGCATGTGAGATGGAAGCGGCAGCCATTGCGCAAGTTTGTTTCCAATTCTCAGTGCCTTTTGTCATTATTCGTTCACTGTCTGATATTGCTGGCAAGAAATCAGAACTTTCTTTTGAAGAGTTTTTACCTGTTGCAGCCAAAAATGCGTCTGTGTTAGTAGAAGCTATCGTAGATAGACTAAACTAAAACTACGTCTATAAAAAAAGGCCTTACCGGTTACCCGATAAGGCCTTTTTTATTTAATCATTTTTATTTAGCTAATTATTTAATTGCTAATAATTCAACTTCAAATACTAATGTCGCATGTGGACCGATCACAGCGCCAGCACCACGCTCACCGTATGCAAGAGCAGCAGGAATAGCTAGTTTATATTTAGCACCTGGAGACATTAATTGTAGAGCTTCAGTCCAACCAGCGATAACACCGCCAACTGGGAACTCAGCAGGTTGACCACGTTCTACAGAACTATCAAATACTGTACCGTCAATTAAAGAACCGTGGTAATGAACGCTTACTGTTGATTCAGCAGTTGGTTTTTCGCCTTCACCTTCAGAAATAACTTCATACTGTAGACCAGATTCAGTTACAACAACGCCGTCTTTCTTAGCGTTTTCAGCTAGGAAAGCTTCGCCAGCAGCACCTAATACTTTAGCTTGCTCTTCAGCAGCAGCTTGCATACGTGCAGAAATTACTTGGAATGCAGCTTGTAAGTCTTCTTGAGAAACTTTGCTTTCAGCACCGGCAAAAGCATCAGCAATACCAGCAGATACAGCAGAGATTTCTAAACCCTCAAAAGGATTAGAAGCAAGTTGCTCGCCCATTTGTAAACCGATACCGTAGCTTGCTTGTTGCTCTTGAGTAGTATATTCAGACATATTATTTCTCTTTCTTTAATGAATTTTGGGTTTCCCCATCTTGGTTAATAAATAATATGGGGAGCAAAAATTGGATTTAAAGGGAAAAAAGAGAAAAATTTGTATTTTATTTAAATAAAAGAGGAAATCCCTTATAAAACAACACCAAACCATTTAAATTCTTTATTTTAATTGCTGTTTTAGCCCTGCCGTTAATAGGTAAACTTGCTCAGATACCGCTGCTACCTGTTGATTTAATTTACCGAGTTGATCTGCATAACGCCTTTGTAAGGGAGTTTCTCCAATCAAACCACACCCCACTTCGCCCGTGACTATAATCACGTGGCATTTAGCCTTTTTCAAAAAGGCCAACAGAGCAGCTTGTTGTTGTGACATCAGCAGAAGGTTTTGCTCGAGTGTATTATCCAATGATAGATACCAGCCAACCCAGGTAGACAAACATTCAATTAAAACAATATTCTCGGCTTTATCTAAAGACTGTAAAACAAATAACAGATCTAATTCTTGATAATTCAACTCATAGGTTGTGATCGGTTGACCAAAACGCAACTCACGATTTTGTTGATGTAACTTAATACGCTCAATCGTTTCTTCACCATAAGCGACACTGGTTGCAACATAAGCAGGTTTCAGCGCGTTATTTTGAGTTAACGCTAATAACATATCTTCCGCAGCGTCACTTTTGCCACTGCGCACACCACCAATGAATAATTGAATCATATTTCTCTTATCGCCCTAATTACTTAATTTTATTTATATTACACAGAATACCGGGTTAACTTGATCTGTTACATGAGAGCCAAGTATTTTAAGGCAAAAGTTAATTACATTTTACCATGACTCATTTACCCACCAGTATAAATATAAATGATTGATTCTAAAATCTCTCGCCGCTAATAATAAAAATAAGAAAGTTAAGCAATGACAAACAAGTGAGTGTAATACCAAGCTAATCCGCACCACCTTTTTATCAAGCATTACTAAAGACAAAACAAAAGAAGAAAAGAATAATACCAATCACACTAATTAACTGATCTATTTTACTTGCTAAAATAACTTA